>JAEYUK010000126.1 GCA_023432655.1 Pseudomonadota bacterium
GCCTTAAGGGTCGGTTTTCAAGATATAAAATGCGAGAGAGAAGAATCTGAGCTAATAGAATTCTCCTTAAATAGAATTGAGGAGATCTCTGACAACTTACTTATGAGCTATAAAACTGGAAAATATAATGGCTCAAATTCCTTTGTAAAAGATCTCGAACTTTTAGTTAATGAAAAAAAGACCACTCATAGCTCAATTAAGTTTGAAATTAAACATGAACCCTCTCTATCCCAATACCGATTCCTTCATTCAAGGTCTGACATGAATAGAGTAATTTCAAATCTACTCAATAACGCTGCAGAATCGATTGAACACTCATCTGGAGAGGTTAAGATTGATGTTTCAATTAAAGATGGTTTACACCTATCTATTATTGATAACGGCAAAGGTATTCCCCCTGAGGTTTTAAAACAATTTCAAGACAAAGCTTATTCATTCAATAAATCATCAGGTACAGGTCTTGGTCTTAACCACGCAAAAAGTTTCCTACAAAAGATTGGAGGTCAACTTTTAATTCAATCTGAACCTAATCATGGCACAATTGTAAAACTACAATTACCAGAAGTTTCACTACAAAGGATTCATGTTTGATCATACTCATAGATGATGACAAACTAATCCATTTAGGATGGAAATTAAGAGCAAGAAAAGCAGGCTTAGTTTTTAGTTCTTTTTATACTGTGGATGAGTTTATCCAAGAGCAAATCTCCAAAGATCTTATTAGTGATATCTATATTGATTCTGACCTAGGAAGTGGCATAAAAGGTGAAGAAGAAGCAAAGAGAATCTTTGAATTCGGTTATTCAAACATTGTTTTAGCGACAGGTTATTCGGATATAAACAAATCAAACTATCCTTGGTTGAAAGATGTCATATCAAAGGAACCACCGTTTTAAATTTACAAACTGTTACATTTTTACTTCCGCCAGGCGGAAGTAAGTCATAAATTCAAAAGCAGATACCACGCTCGAATTTCCTTCGATCCTAAAAGAAAAAGTCTTCCAGCACCCAATGAAGGGTGCCCTTGCAAAAGGAATGTTATGGAAGACATGATCAGGGTGCTGACTCTGATTAGTTTGATGTTGCAACTAGTAATTGCCATGTTGGAACTAATCGGATGAGGTTTTGGAGGAAGTGTGTTCAGCACTTCCTCACCTGATCATATTTAAAGCGTAACAAAATTCAAAGTACGGTGCAAGACCCACGATATGTCGAAGAGGTAGACGCTACCTTTCTAACGGATGTGCTTGCCGATGGCGTAGTATGTGAAGCCTTGCTCCAGCACTTTCTTGGTGTTGTAGAGGTTTCGGCCGTCGAAAATGAGAGGAGCACTTAGGCGCGACTTGATTTCTTCGAAATCTGGAGCGCGGTACTGTTTCCACTCGGTCAAAACTAATAAGGCGTCAGCACCGTTAAGGGCCTCGTATTTGTTTTCGAATTGATCGACAGGGATACCCATCTTGGTCATGAGCTGCTCGAAGTGGTCAGCGGCTTCTGGGTCGTGGATGCGAACCTTAGCACCGGCTTCGTGAAGAGCTACAACAGTGTCGATCGCTGGTGTTTCACGAATATCGTCTGTATTAGCTTTAAAAGCAGTTCCCCAAAGAACGAAAGTTTTACCTTTGAGATCGTTGTTAAAATGCTTCATCACTTTTCCAACGAGGTATTTTTTCTGCTCTTTATTTACTTCTTCAACGGCTTCAACGATTTTGAAGTTAATGCCGTTTTCCTTAGCGGTGAAGACCAAGGCCTTCACGTCTTTTGGAAAACAAGAACCGCCGTAGCCTGGACCTGGGTATAAGAACTGAGAGCCGATACGAGAATCGGTTGAGATTCCGTGGCGAACTTCTTCCACGTCAGCGCCCACGATATCGCACAGGCGGGCGACTTCGTTCATGAACGAGATTTTGGTAGCAAGAAAACAGTTAGCGGCATATTTGGTCATTTCCGCCGAAATGTTACTCATGCGGATGGTGCGCTTCACTTGGCGGTTAAATGGCTCGTAAAGCTCTTCAATGATCTCAGCGGCCGCATCTTCTTTGGCGCCGATGATGATTCGCTCAGGCTTCATGAAATCTTCAACGGCCGAGCCTTCTTTTAAGAATTCTGGGTTATTCACCACGTAGAACTTTTTATTAGTTTTAGATTTTAAATGCTCGCGCACTTTGTTTCCGGTTCCAACTGGGACTGTGGATTTCACAACTACCACTGAACCATCTTTTAAGAATGGAGCAATGGAGTCGCAAGCGGCGAAGACATATTTAAGATCGGCTTGGCCATCATCAGAAGAGGGAGTTCCTACAGCGAGAAAAACGGCTTCTGCTTTAGTGACTGAATCGTAAGAATTATCGAAGTGAAGGCGGCCTTCATTAAAATTTGACTGCATTAGTGGCTCAAGGCCTGGTTCAAAAATCGGGCACTCGCCTGTTTTCATTCGCTCAACTTTCGCAGCATCAATATCAATACAAGTCACTTCGTGACCCATTTCTGCAAAACAAGTTCCGGTAACTAAACCGACATATCCAGTGCCAATAATGCTTAGCTTCATTTTAGAGCTCCATTGAGAGTGAAAAGAGTGGTCATTTTCGTTAATTTTGGTGCTTTTGTCCATCTCGAGAGTGAAAATAGGGCAAACAGAAAGGAGAATATATGAGTACCTTTCTTGCCTTTTTCTTAGCACTTATCTCTTTTTCGGTTTGGTCCCAGGAATTTAAGTACAAAATGGAAGGCTCCTTCTCCACCGCTTCCTCGGACTCAACCCTGGAACCCGTGATCGTGAATTACACCATTAATTGGAACGAAACCTCCTCTGCCCTTCAGGGCATTTATCAGGATAATTATTTCTCACGGGAAGAACCTCACATGGTGGCGGGGACCGTTTCCACCGACGGCCGCGTTTTTAGTGTGATTTTTCCGAATGAAGTGAATGATGTGAAATCCATAACAATTAATACTGTTGAAGTGGGAAAATCCTCAGGCAGTATCCCCGTCACCATTGTGACCAGAGACAATGTGGGAAGACCCATCGATGCGCCTAACACATTCGCCTTGATGGAAACACGGACCATCATTGATGAGAACTCCCCTCAGGACAACTCCACCTGTAGTATTGGTTTCGGGACTCTCACTGGCTACTGCGGTCTTTATAAAGGCACCTTTTATGAAATCTCAGATACTCGCGACCGCTGTAATCTAAGTTCCTCCGGAGACCCGAGATTGGAATTTGCCACGGACACTAGCTTCAATTTTATTCCTAACTACATAGTGGGAGCGACGGATCTCGCTCGTCACCGCATTGGAACTTTTTTACCAACGCCGCAATCAACCACTATCAATATTAGTAGCAGTGTTTGTCGGAGTTTACCGGCGACGGTCTTTGCGCCAAATAATTGTAAAACTCTCAATCTCTCAGGAGTCTTTTTTGAGCAGATTACAACGATTCTTTTCACCGGTACCTACACCATTACTGATGAACAGAATGGAGACTTTTGTAGTTATGGTGTGAATGTGCGGAGAGAGGTTCCGTATTAAAGAAGCAATTTAAAGGGAAACTCCGGCAGAATGTCTTTGATGTTCTTTAAACTTTTCAGTGTTGGATTTGCATACTTGGCCATTTCAAGTTTTTGGTAAGCATAGAGACTTTTAAAGTTGAGTAGATCTTTCATTTGGTGTTGAGTTAATCCCTTCTTTAATCTCGTTCTTCTCATCAAAAAAGCGAATGCGATAGAAGGGTCAACCTCGATAGCGACAACGGATTTCTTGTCTTTCATTTTTGTAAGAGGCAGTGGGAAAATAGTTTTTGAGTCTTCAGGCTCATCTAGAAGTAAATCCAATGCTTCTTTCGCGTTAAGTTTTAATTCCTCTAGTGTGTCGCCTTGAGTGATGCAATTAGGTAATTCTATCCCTTGGGCCCAATAGCCATTCTTCTCTTTATGATATTTAAAATGGTAGATCATTGTTTCTCCTTCAGGGTCCCTTTATCCTATATACTACCACTTATAGGTGGTAATTTCCACATTCAGCTTAAGTACTCAATATAACGAGATCGAATTTGACTTAACCACTTCTTAAATTGCCCCATCCCCCCACTCCTCTCATACTTAAAACTATGAATGGCGAAGAAAAGGCCATGAAACTGGCCGAAGCAAGTAGGGAGGAATGGGAGAAATCGAGTTTTTTAAAAGAACTCTTCATGGGAAACTTTGCCTATGATCTCATTCACCCCTTTCCAGAAAAAAAGGGAATGGAAAATGAAGCTTTCCTGGATTTCATTTCTCGTTTTAAAACTTTTATCACCAATGAAGTAGACTCTGACCTGATTGACCGCGAAGGCAAAATCCCCCCTGAAGTCATCGAAAGACTTAAATCCTTAAAGGCCTTCGCTTTAAAAATCCCCAAGGAATATGGGGGGCATGGATTCACGCAATCCGAATACACTGAAATTTTAAAAGTCACGGCGACCAAAGACGCAAACCTTGTGGCCCTCCTCTCCGCTCATCAATCCATAGGAGTTCCGCAACCCCTCATGATGTTTGGAACCAAGGCCCAGAAGGAAAAATACCTTCCCCGTTTTGCGAACGGAGCGATCTCGGCCTTTGCTCTCACGGAACCTGAAGCGGGATCGGATCCGGCGAATTTAGAAACCTCAGTCTTAGATAAAGGTGACCACTTCCTTCTTAATGGAGAAAAACTTTGGTGCACCAACGGGACGATCGCGAGCATTATTACAGTCATGGCCCGGCACGAAGAGGATGACCGCATCAGTGCTTTTATTATCGAGATGAACTGGCCCGGTGTGAAAGTCGAGCATCGCTGTCACTTCATGGGACTTCGGGCCCTGGAGAATGGAGTTATTAGTTTTAAGAATGTAAAAGTTCCGAAGGAAAATCTTTTGGGTGAACGTGGGCACGGCCTAAAGCTTGCTCTCATTACCCTTAATACCGGCAGGCTCTCTCTGCCAGCGGCGATTGCGGGAGCTTCAAAGAAATTTTTGGAAATTGCGCGCACTTGGTCTGTTGATCGGGAGCAATGGGGTAAACCGATTTATCAACACGAAGCTATTGCTCATAAGCTTTCGGATCTTGCGGCCAATACTTATGCGATGGAAGCGATCTCAGATCTTGCGACTGCACTTTACGATAATAATCAGGACATTCGGCTAGAAGCGGCGGTTGCGAAGCTTTTTTGTAGCGAAACCGGTTGGAAGGAAATTGATGATGTCCTTCAAATGCGTGGAGGCCGAGGGTATGAGACTGCTGATTCCCTTCGCGCTCGCGGAGAAGCGGCGATTCCAGTTGAAAGAATCATGAGGGATTTTAGAATCAATAGAGTTTTTGAAGGCACAACCGAAATCATGCATCTCTTTATTGCTCGAGAAGCGGTCGATAAACACTTAAAGATATCAGGCATCCTTCTCGATAAAAAAG
The DNA here is from genome assembly GCA_023432655.1 of Pseudomonadota bacterium. GTDB lineage: Bacteria > Bdellovibrionota > Bacteriovoracia > Bacteriovoracales > Bacteriovoracaceae > Peredibacter. The sequence continues at coordinate 5,427 of JAEYUK010000126.1, forward strand.
TAAAACCCCTGGATAAACTTTTTAGTCTTCCAAAGATCTTTATGTTTTATTCGGGTTGGTATCTGAGACTTTGGGTTTACTGGCCATTTGGAAAAGGGCAACTGGGGTTCATTAAACGGGCCTCAAAAAAACTCGCCCGTCAGATTTTTCATGGAATGGTGATTCACGGTCCGGGTCTTCAAAATAAACAACTCTTCCTATTTCGCATTGTGGATATTGCGACTGAACTTTACGTGATGTCGGCTTGCCAATCAAAGTCCGAGCAGGTTCCAGGCTCAAAAGATTTGGCGCGTCTTTTTTGTGAGAACGCTCGACGAAGAATCGGGAATCTCTTTAAAGAGCTATGGAATAATTCTGATAACTTTAAATATAAACTCGCCAAACAAATTGCGGGGGAAGAATTTTTGTGGCTGGAAGAAGGGATTATTAAAGATCGGGCGTTAAGACTCATTAAAAGTCCAACTTACCAGGAAGACAGATTGCTTCATTAATTTTATTCTAGCCCCATGAAGATTAAAGCATTTTTACCTCTGGTTGTCTTTGTCTCCCTCTTTCTCGGAGTCGGAATCTATTACCATCTTAAAGGTGTGGAATTCGCTTTTTATCGACTGCCTGCCCCTGTAGCTGCAATCCCCGCAGTTGTGCTGGCGTTGATGCTTGCGAAGGGAACGATCGATGAGCGCTTCGAAAATTTTATCAAAGGCATGGGTGACACTAATATTCTCACCATGTGTTTAATTTATCTTCTGGCCGGTGCGTTTAGTGTCTTAACTAAATCCACCGGATCGGTAGAGGCGGCAGTACAGTTAGGACTAAACATCGCGCCACCGGCCTTTCTTTTACCTGGAATATTTATTCTGGCCTCCATCCTATCTTTAGCGATGGGGACTTCGATGGGAACTATTTCGGCCATCGCCCCAATCGCTGTAGGAATCGGGGAAAAGACTGGATTACCCATGCCTATTCTGATTGGCGCGGTAATCGGTGGAGCGATGTTCGGTGATAACCTTTCAATTATTTCCGATACAACGATTGCGGCCACCCGGACCCAAGGTGCCAGGATGGTGGATAAGTTTAAAGAGAATATTAAGCTCGCTCTTCCTGCCGCCATCATCACGGTATTGTGGCTTAGTACTATTGAAGTGAATGTTCCTGTACTGGAATCCAAAACCATCGAGTGGGTTAAGATTTTTCCTTATCTCCTTCTCCTCGTGCTGGCGCTATCCGGAGTGAATGTTTTCCTTGCACTTTTTTTAGGAATCCTCGCGGCTTCAATTGCCGGCTTCATGGTCATACCGGACTATGGAGTGCAAAAACTAAGTCAAAGCATCTTTAATGGTTTTAAAGAAATGCAGGAGATTTTTCTTCTCTCCCTTATGATGGGAGGCCTTGGGAAAATGATGAAGGATCAAGGTGGCATCTATTTTATCCAAGATGCATTTGAGAAAATCACCCACGCTCTTGGCCGTGGTGGACGTTTCCATCGTTTTTTTACGGAGCTAAGTCTTGCCATGTCGGTGATGCTGGCCAATTTTTCTGTCGCCAATAACACTGTGGCCATTCTCATTTGTGGAGATTTTTTTAGAGAAGTTTCCAGTAAAGAAAAAATAACTCCAAAAAGAAGTGCCAGTCTTTTAGATATTTTTTCCTGTGTCACTCAGGGAATCATTCCTTATGGAGCGCAGATTCTACTCGCGAGCCAGCTTTCCAAAGTTTCTCCGCTGGAGCTTAGTGGGAATGTGACTTATTGCTATCTTCTTGGTGGAGTCACCATCTTGAATATGGTGTTAAGAACAAGAAGGTAGACGCTACCTTTTAGCCTTAGGCCATGGCCTTTAGTTCGATTTCATAATTGCAATTTGCACGACGTAACAAGTCTCGAAGAGCGATTAGAATGAAGTACTTCTCACTGTCTTTTAAACGCTTTGCAAATTCTTTTGCTCGTTCAAGACTAACGAATTTACGCTCATTTTCAATATCACTAAGATGACTGACTGAAATTTTCAATACTTTCGACATTTGGGCCAAAGTCATATCTTCCGCTAGACGATGTGTTTTTAATAAATGGCCGAAAGTTGTGGGCCTAGAGCCCAATTCTGTTAACACCGTTTTAGCTGACTTTCTCATATTTAATCCCCTCACAGTTCTATTACACCTGATAGGTGTAAAAATCAAATCTATGCAGAAAGGTAGACGCTACCTTTTCGGCAGGCTTAGTTTGTTGAAGGCTTTGAGTTTTCGTTGGCTTACGTCGAATTGGGATTTTCGAAGACCGAGTTTTATGAGTTCAAGATCTTCTTTGTCATACCGCTCATTGAGCCAATGGAGTTCACCTTCAACTCCTCCGAAAGAGAGAGGGATAAAGGTGTGCATTGGTAAGGGATTAGGTTTTAAAGTCGAATAAGGGTACTCCTCTACTCTATTACAGATTCCTGCACGAAGTGGGTTTTGATAGATGTAGCGGTACACCTGGAAGTAATGCGTTTGCGACTCAATAAGACTCCATTTATAGCGACCTCCCCAGACGTGGTTGATCGCTTTATTCCGAATATTGATTTTCACCGAAGTGGTTCGAAGAAGCCTCTGCATGATTTGGTCGAGGTTTCCTTTAGGTGTGTGGCAAAGTAAATGGAAGTGATTTCCCATGAGGACGAAAGCGTGGACGCACAGAGACTGCTCTTTTACTTCCTGGTGGAGTTGTTTCAGCATGAGTTCCCAAACCTCGTTCAATTGGACGGGGAAGAATTCCTTGTTATTACATCGAGAAGTAACGTGATAAGGATGGGTTTCAGAGCGAATGAGTAATGGTCTTGGCATAGTCCACCTGTTGCTAAAGAAGTTTCCTTCTTTAAGCAATAAGTGCGGCAAGTTTTGAATTTCTAAGAGATGTGAATGATTGAAACTTTCTCAAGTGCGTTAAATTTTCTACCTACTGAAAAAGGACTTTTTTACTTCCGCCAGTGGAAGTTAAGAAGCTTTGTCTTCCTTAAGTCCCTTCAAAATATAACTTCTCATTAGAACTTGGTACGGGATGCCTCTCTCATCAGCAATTTGTTTCAATTGATCAATGGTCTCTTGCTCGAGTGCCACACTAGTCGGCTTCTTATTCGCCTTTCGAGTTCTTCTTGAATTCAAAGATTTTTCCACATCAAAAGATACTTTTTTGTAGGATGATTTGTTTTTTACAATTGTTTTAGATTTTTTCATATAATTCCCTTTCCTGTTTATTTGCCTTCCTAGCGCTGATTACTCTTGTGAAAGAGTTTCGAACAGTGAAACAAATAAAAAGCACTTTACCATCAAAAGTTTTAGCTATAATTCCAAATCGATCTTCAGAAACGACTGGGGATAAAAAGCTTCTTCTGCTTCAGTTACTAATATTCCGTGTTTATCTTTACTCTTGAACTTATTCCCTTCGTCCCATTCAAAGAAAAAGAATTCATTCGATAGAAAAGTAACTAACCATTGAACAAAAACAAATTGTGCCAATGGAACCTCCATAGTGTATCACACTATCCATCGTTTTTAAACAAACGTACTTTCATCTAGATAGAGTTAAGAAACTCACCAGTAATGGTCTTGGCATAATCAACCTGGCACCTTTTAGTCCTTTATTCTCAGGGACAATTTGATAAAATATGAGGACAGCAGTGACCTGATTCCATGCCACCGCTGGGACGCAAGGTTTGAAAGGAATTTGCAGGAAAAAAATAGGGATTCCTCTCTCCTTGTGTCCCTTTAAAGCAATTTCTAGTGACAGGTTTTGATTTTTTAAGTGATGTGAATTACTGGAAGAATTTAAACTGCGTTAAATTTTCGGCTTATTAGATTGTGACTTGTTTACTTTCGCCGGCGGAAGTGGATACAAGAAGGCCCTCCGAAGAGGGCCCTAGAAAAAAACTTTTTTATAATTCAGGCATCCGATCTTCACCTGGAACGAACGTCCCAGAACAGGTAGCATTATCGACACTTCTAGTTACAACATATGTAAAGTCTGTTGGACTTTTGAAAGTAGCTTTGAATGTTCCGTCTTCAAATTGTTGAAAGATAATCCAGTTCGCACCTTCATAACGTCCTTCTGTATAACCAACAACTTGTCCTAATTCTCCATATGACAGAACATAATCAATAGCGTATTTTTTCCCAACGCTTACGCCTTGCTCGCCAACTGTAAAATCAGAAGTACATGTTGATGGGGCAGCTTCTTCCCAAAAACCTTTAGCGGCGAGTGGGTAATCATCTTCATCACCTTCGCCATTATTATCATCAACGATGTCATAAGGCTGATCAGAAACTGAATAATAACAGATAGCTTTTTTACCATCTTCATCAGTGGTATCAATTACGTATGTGCCCTCTACTTTTCCTTGAGCTGCTAGAGTTATAACAGCAGAAATTTGTGTCCCATCAACGTCTTTACGAGTCATAAGGCTTACAGAATTTGTAGTGATAATTTTCCCAGGAATGAAATTAACAGGAAAATCCTCACACTCTCCTTCTGATTCTGGAGTACCAGTACAAGTGTCACCCGGTACATAATCAGAATCATCAAAACCAATTCCTCCAGTGATTTCGAACTTGTTTATCCCAGAAGAATTCGTGATTTTGGCTTCAACAGTGATCCCGTTCCAACAATAATCACTTCCTGTAGCAAGTCTTTTTGCATAAAGCTTCTTTACTGAACTGAAAGAAGAGTAAATAGACTGAAGCTCGTCTGAAATTGAAATATTGTTTGCAACATAAGTGTTGGCGGCAGTTGCTGCTGTTGCTGCAGGAACAGGATTTTTAGCAACGCCTTGAGGGTATACTACTTCTGGAGCATTTAATGCTGCAGCTACAGCATTATCGTCAAATCCAGTACCAAGATCAATAGCACTTAAATGATTATCAGGTATCGTCACACTATCTAGATCGAGATCATCACCAGAAGCAACGGCAAAAGACTGGATAACAGCCGCTGCATTCTCCCAAGTGTAGCCAGAGACATCAGAAAATAAATCTTGAACAAAAATCTGGTCGCCACAAGATGCCTTTCCTAGAGCAAGTCCTTTCAACTTAAACTCTACTTCCTCACCTTTTTTACAATTGAATTTCCCTTGAGCTCTGGTTTTTCCAGCAGGATTAGAAGTGCTGACAACTTCAAGCCCTTTAACTGGTGCATCAATAAATTGAGCTTCGATAGAATTTCCAAATCCACCAGGTAGTGCAGAACCACTCGAACCTGATTTACTACCACTGCAAGCTGCTAAAGCGAATGGTAAAACGAGAACGGCTAAATTTTTCATTTGCATTTCTTTTGCTCCTAAAATTTGATTTATCGTTATTTTAAAATGACAAGGGAGACACGAGTGTCTCCCTAATAAAATTAGAATTGTTCAGAAATAGAATAACTACAATTATAAGAAGACGATTTTAAGCCAACAGTTTTAGCTTCATGATTAAAAGTTGAATATTCTGGCTGAATGTCCGTACCATTTTCTTTGTATGAAATGGAATATCCAGTGTCAGTGATGTTAATATTAACTAAATAACCACCGCTCCAAGGTAATTCGTAACTTTTATTAGCCTTATAAACTAATTCATCTACTTTACAGCCTTCAAATACCTCTTCCATATAGTAATAATCTTCACTATTATCTGGGCCATCTGTGTAACAAACCATATCCTCGCCAGCAGAACGTTTGAAAACACCTGAAGCAAATTGTGAGATTGATAAAGAACGACCTGAAAAATATCTTGGCGCAGGAGTGTCTAAACAGTCGTAAACCCCTGTATTACAATCTATTGAACCTGTATTGATAGGATCATCGTGCCCAATTGCAGCTAATACATTGAACTTGTAGTTCTTCTTACTAGTGCCAGATTGGGCAACTTCTTGAACTTCAACTCTTGCTGTAATATTTTCCCAACATGAGTCAGTACTATTACTGGCAACTCCATCCAAAGTAATCCATTTCCCACCAGTAGTCGCACTAGCGAGATCTGCCATCACAGGATCACTTGCTAAGTCTGGTAAGTTAGCAGCTACGTGTTCCTTTGCTTCATCCACAGTAACCAATTTTAATCCTAATGTGGGATTTGCATTAACCAGAGCAGTTATGGAGTTTTCTGTATGGGCGATATCAGAAAGGTCAATAGAAGCTAAGGAAATATTGGCTGAGTTAAAAGCAGTTAAATCAAGCACTCCACCTGTAGACTTTGAAAGTGATTGAATCAAAGCAGCAGCAAAATCTGTAGAAGTTACACCTGCTGAAGGAGCTAACTCTGAAATATAGATTTTTTCACCGCAGTTTGCTTTCCCAATTTCTTTATCATGAACAGCAAAAGTTACTTCCTCACCATTTTTACACGGGAATAAACCATTATCACCAGTAAATCCAGATGTTGTACCGATTATATATTTTAGGCCTTTAACTGAAGCATCGATAAATTGCGAATTAATAGTTCCACCAGGAGTCGTAATCCCGCCACCACCAGAACTAGATCCACCACCGCCTCCACCACAAGCAACAAGCGCTATTGGTAGCGCAACCAACACAGCCAAATTCTTCATTTGCATACTTTCTCCCTAAAAGAAAAATAAAGTTATCGAACACAGAAAGTATCCACGGCTGTCTGAGATTTCAGAAATCAATTAAAATCAATGTTGATTGTTTTGCTTCAATGCCAAAGCGTAACCTTGGGATTTGATGGTTATCACTTCGAATTCCCATCTCTCAAACTTCGAACGAAGGTTATAGATGTGAGTATTGATGGTGGTTGGAAGGATTTTTTGCGAAGGCCAGACATCATTAACAAGCTCTTCCTTGGTAACAATTGCCGGGTAGTTTTTAATCAGCAAACGAAGCATTTTCATTTCAATGATTGTGACATCGACGACCTTCCCGTAAAGGTAGGTTTTAAGTTCGGTAAAGTTCATGCTCACGTTACCTAGCTTAAGAGTGCTGTTCATCTGGAAAAAGCTTTTCTGCTTATTCTTCACTTTAAGAATAAGTTCCTGGGCATTCATCTTATTTGTGTAAAAATCATGGGCACCGGCCGTAAGGGCCTGGAGCTTTTGGCCTTCCAACTCTTCAGGGGCCGTAACAATAATGGAGCAGCCATTATAGTGAGGGCCAGCCTGGATGGCCTTCAAGAGATCGAGGTTGTAATTAAGTAAAATAGCCGAGTAGTTCTTTTGATGCAGAGCCCGAAAAAAGGGTTCAGAATCATGGAAGAAATCAACTTTGAAATGACTCTTAAGGTCATCAAAAGGCAGAACAGAAATAGCGTGTTCGTCACAAAAGCAAGCAATCATGCACGTAATATTAAACAAATCTTTTTAGAGGCGAACCTTAAGAAATCTTAAATTAAGGAATCTTTAGATTTGTTTTCATAAGTGGCTGAGCTTCTTAACCAAGAAAGAGTTTCAAATAAATTCCAGCGAAGAGAGTTATTAAGACGCCGATCTGCCATTTAAAGCGATCATCCATTGTTCTTTGAAGTGATTCAAGACGGGCGTCACTCTTTTCAAAGCGCGAATCCATTTGTCTTTGAAGTGCTTCAAACCGATCATCTATTTTCTTAAACTCATCCCTAAATTCGACATCCATATGATGAAAGTGATTGGTTTGGGCCTTCAGGATCAGGGTTAACATTTCTTCAGTAGAGATCGTAGATTTATCCACTTTAGATAAAATCTCGTCAGACTTCTTATTTAACCAGGAATCAAAAACATAATTGTCGAACACTGTGGCCCCCATCACATACCTCCGGGATTGGAGGTATTTTAGCACAGGGAAAGGAAACTGAAATAACCCGGCACCTTTTCGACTAAAGCTCAGAAACTCTATGAAACACCTTTTCTAGCTGACATCCCCAAAAGGTATGCGCTACCTTTTTCGCATGAATAAATTAACGACGGCAGCGCTTTTTTTCCTGGCAGCAGGGATACTTACATCTGTTAGTATTTTGTCGGCTTATCAGATCCTGTTTGCAATTCCGCTAGCTTATTACACCTTCATGGCCATTAAAGAGAAAAACTTCACGCTTCCAAAAAGCGCGTGGTTTCTACTCGCCTTCACCCTTGTGGCGTTTTTGAGTCTTGTTGTTAACTATGATCTCGTTCCGAAGCCGGGGAAGAATTTTGGACGATTAAAGTACTTTCTTTTTGGGGGGCTTGGGATTTTTGTCATGAGAGCGTGGCTAAAGGACGCTTCCGATAAAACGAAGAACTTTTTAATCCATACTTTTTTTCTAAGTATTGTTGTGGCGGGTGCCTTTGCGACTTTCGAGTTTGTAACAGGAGGAGATAATCGCGCCAAAGGACTAACTGATACCATGAGATATGGTTATGGCTCAGCGATGCTTCTTCTGACTCTCCTGTCAGCAATTCTTCACCGATTTGTTCCACTTAAGACGGCCATTCCGGTTTTCATCATTGGATTTATTGGAATGTACCTCACCTACACTCGCGGGGCCCTTTTGGGATTTCTGTGTGGGCTTCCGTTTGTTCTCTACTTCTACCGGGTGAAGCTTGGTCTGGCTCTTGGTGGGATCGCTCTTCTAGGAGTGTTAGGCCTAGGTGGAATTTATCTATTTGGTTCAGGTGAGCATGAATCTCGTTTTTTAACGAATAAGAATAATCCGTCAGATGTTATCCGTCGAAGTCAGTGGAAAGCTGCGATCATTGCGACTCAGGAAAAACCGGTCTTGGGCTATGGTTTATCGAACTTTCATTCTCAATTAAAAAGAATTAAGACTGAGTACGATTTAGATGCCAAAGAATACAATGATGCTCATTCGCATAACCTCTTTTTAGAAATTGCTTCTGGGACAGGCCTTGTCGGACTTTTCCTCTTTCTCGCCTGGCTCGTTTCGTGGGCTTGGGAATCTTTTAGAACAGGGGGACTTACTCGCGCACTGGTTGTTCCTTTTGGGGTGGCCTTTGTTGTTTCGAGTCAGTTTGAGGTAACATTTGATGCTAATAATGCGTGCATGATCTTTTTCCTGTATGCACTAAGTTCTGCGAAGGTAGCTAATGTCAAACCGAGCTAAGATCATACTTCTACTCATCATCGATCTTGCGATCTTCTTTCTTTCGCTGACTTTGGTGATTTCCATTAGACATGGAAATCTTGAAGAACACTACCGCCTCTTCAGTCTCATTTTCCCGTTTTGGATATTGATGTATTTTATCGAGGGTCTTTATACTCTTAGGACCTATAACCCTGCGAATCTTCCTATTTCAATTATCAGAGGGACATTTCTCTCTACAATCATTTCCTTTATTTTCATCTACCTTTTTCCACTTCAAGGTGAAGGTGTTACTCCTAAAACGAATCTTATCCTCACGTCTATTTTAATACTCATCCTAATCTATGGTTGGAGAAGTGCCTTTTTCCATTATTTCTCAAGGGACAGAAGGCTTCGTGAAACAGCTTTAATCGGCTCAACTGAAACCATCGAATTAGTTAAAGAAGAAATCGAACGCAAACCGCATCTGGGTTATAAAATTATTGCTACCGACGGAAGTATTCCGCCAGAAACTAAACTTATTGCAATTGAAAGAAACTTCACTAACACTGAGCTTTATCAAAAGATCTTTGCCCTCATGGGTTCTGTTGAAGTGATGGACCTCGCGGCTTTTGCTGAAAAGATATCGGGCAAAATTCCTATTAAGGCCATCGATGAAGCCTGGTTTATTGAGTACTGCGGCCATCAAGAAAGCCGTTCTTACGATTTCCTGAAACTTGTGATCGATAAAACGGTTGCGATCCTCATGCTCATTCTCTTAATTCCTGTCGCAGCAGTACTCATTCCTATTCTACTCATTTTCCATGGACGTCCCCTCTTCTTTAAACAAATTAGAACCGGGCAGAACAATAAGCCGTTTAAGCTCTATAAATTAAGAAGCATGGTTGTGGATGCTGAGAAGAATGGCGCTCAGTGGGCGAAGCCAGGGGACGCCAGAATCACAAAAATTGGGAAATTCTTACGGAAGACCCGACTCGATGAACTCCCTCAGCTTATCAACATCATTAGAGGTGAAATGAGCTTAGTTGGTCCAAGACCTGAAAGACCTGAGATGATTGAGAAACAACTGGCGCCTAATATTCCATTTTATAATCTTCGTCATTTGGTGAAACCAGGTGTAACGGGATGGGCCCAGGTGACTTTTCGTTATGGGTTTTCTCAGGAAGATTCGAAGGAGAAGCTTCAGTTTGATCTTTTCTATGTGAAGAATAGAAGTATTTGGTTAGATATCCTCGTGGTTCTAAAAACAATTAAGACTGTGATTTCAGGAGCTGGTCAGTAAGAGAGATTTGCTCTTTCAAAGCTATAGAAAGAGCATAAACCATAAAAATCAGCGAAGCATTGTTTGCATCGAGAACTACTTCAAATTGTCCGGAAATAAACATTGAAATGATAAAAGGTATGAAAGTACCTGCAACTAATTGGTTGGCCTTAAGCATTTCGTAAGCCCATGTTACTAACCAACCCAGAAATGCCAGTAAACCAAAGATGCCTGTTCCAGCAAGGGTTTCCAGCAAGATGTTATGAGCGTGTCCCTTATAACTTTGGTGAGCTATTCCATACCTTGCTTTAATTTCTTGCTCTTGATTAATAAAATCAGAAAATCCGATTCCTAATATTGGCTTTTCTATCCAAGCCTTATAGGCAGCTTCCCATTGAGTGAACCTTACGCTATCTGAGCTATTGTGGCGGGAGCTAATAAACCTATTTCCAATTTCTCCGCTACCAAAGAGGTAGAAACCACCTAAAAAAGCAACAATTAAGGACCCCGCGCCAAAGGCAATCAATCCTTTCTTCTTATTCCAAAAATAAATCACAAAAGGTAATGCACACAATAATCCAAGAAGAGCACCACGGGTATAGGTT
>JAEYUK010000135.1 GCA_023432655.1 Pseudomonadota bacterium
TAAAGCACGACATTGAAAATAGTGACGACCGGAGAATGGGGCTTTTTGTGGCCCGAAGGCTCGCGGCCCAGACCGGTAAGCTCTTAATCGTGGATGAGAGTGATGAAATCCTCTCTCGCCCTCTACAAAGTTTACTTCTTAGTAAAAAAGATCATTCCCCGTCATGGCTCAATATGTTTCTCGATACGGAGGATGATTGTAAAATCTTATTTATCGCTAATAACATTTCTCAGATGGAGGAGAGTAGCCGTAGGAGGATTCACTATACGATTAATTTCCCTCCGCTCACACTGAAACAGAGGCGGATGATCTGGACCAATATTATTACTAAGCATGGGCAGGAATGGTTACTTGAGCGGAAGGAAATTGAGTCATGGATTAAGAAGTTTGATCTCGATGCTGGAAGTATTAATGATGCCATTCTTAGAATAAAACAACTAGGTACTCAGGATATGGATTTCCTGGAGAGTTATCTTTCGCAAAAGTTTACTTTTATGAAAGGGAAAGAAGTTAAAGTTGATCGTGTTAAAGAGACTTACTGTCTGGAAGCACTCAATATGTCGTGTTCTCCTGATGAACTGATTACTTCTTTAAAGAAGTTTGAAGACCACAAAGACCGAATGAAGAACTACAACTTATTATTAAGCGGACCCAGTGGAACCGGGAAGAGTGAGCTTGTGAAATTCCTAGGAGAAACACTCGATCGTGAAGTCATCACCATGTCCTCCTCAGATATCATCAGTAAGTATGTGGGAGAATCCGAGGCCAATCTACGCCGGGCATTTGATCGCGCTCAAAGAGAAGGTGCGATCCTTTTCCTGGATGAAATAGATGGATTAACCGGTCCCAGAGAAGGGGCCGCAAGACAATATGAGAAATCCTTCTCGACGGAACTCCTAGTGCGGATGGAAAAGTTTGAAGGGATATGTATAGCGGCGACGAATCATCTGGAAGGTGGAATTGATAAGGCGATGTTGAGGCGCTTTACTCGAAAAATTAGTTTTGATTATTTAAATGATAAGGGCAAAGGATTACTTTTTCAAAAGTACTTCCCTCAATTTAGTGATCTTGAAGTTTTGCGTCCAATTAAGAATCTCACTCCTGGCGACTTCAAAAACGTGTCAAATCGCCTGAGTTACTTAGAAGGTTTTGGACTAAAGGAAGTCCTTAATGAATTCAGACAAGAAGTTGAACACAAACAAATTCGTAGGGAAGTTGGTCTTAGAATCTGATGTCGGGAAGGTAGACGCTACCTTCCTCACTTCTTAACGGTCTAACGATAAATCATGGGGTTCTGTGATTATCCTAAAAAGACATAGGAGTTAGCGAATGTTTGGTCCAAGGGTTTTATATTTTTTTTAAAAGACCGATTAATAATAAAACATTCACTAAGAGACCAAATATGAAATTAAGCATCCTTCTGGCAGTACTATTCATAACTTCTTGTAGCCATAAAGTAGTTCAACTAGAACCTAATAAAAATTTTTGGCTCGGAAAAACTGGCGATGAATTGGCCTCTCATCCTGTCTATGCCTCTTTGGAGATGGAACAGAGGAAGACTGCCTCTGGTATTGAAACAAGGACCTTCAAGAATAAAGGAGGAGTGGTTTCTTCCTCCGGTTGTTATGGAGCAAATTGTAATGGATTCGCTGTCGAGGTTTCATGCCGACATGTTTTCCTTTTAAAAAAAGGAATTATTGCTGATTTCAATAGAGTTGGTGACTGTGGTCCTGAGGAATTGGGTTTTCGACCTACTGATGGACAAGGCAATCCTATGATGTCTAAATTTGAAAAAGACCAAATGGAAGAAGTGAGAGATTCCAGAGGGCTTGCATCCGATGGGGCCAATTCTTCACGAGATTGTAATATCTTTGGAAAACTCTTAAAATCGCAAGGCTGTAAGTGATGTCCGGAATGCGACAATGGTTATTTCAGTTGTTAAGGCCCACAAAGTCGAAACTTATTCTTCTTATACCTTTTTATATTTTATCCATAATTCTTAAGTATTTATTTCTCGTAATCATGCTCTCTGTAAAAGCCTTACCTAGTGGTCTATCTGAACTAATAGGTATTCCATCATTCTATCTTATGAAACTCACAGCTGCTGGTACTACCTTTGTGCTTTGGCTTGACCGTTTCTTTTATATTACTGATGGAAAAGGAAGCATAATTTCAAGGCCAGAGATTATGCTTTTCTTACTAAAATATAGATTCATTTTGGATATTGCTTGGGTATATCTCTTGATGTGTTTAATCCATCACTTCTTTATGCGCACTCAACAAAATAAGAAAGATAAGGAATACGCTCCTTCTTAGACGAAAAGTCTTGTATTTGAGTCTTCCATTTTGCAAAAAGGTAGACGCTACCTTTTGCTTTGGGCCTAGACGAGGAGGGGTGGGGTGTTAGTATTTGGAGGGCAACAATGTGATTCATATCAAGGAGAGAGTATGAAGAAACTCATTTTTATTTCATTAAGTTTGTTGATCTGTAGTCCATATGTTTTGGCGGCAGAGCCGACTAAGTCAAAAGCAGAAATCACTAATACCGTTATGACGATTAACTCGGGCGAAATCACCCTAGCGAAGCTAGCTCAGCAAAAGGCCACAAACCCAGAGGTTAAAAAGTACGCGACTCAAATGTTAAATGACCATACAAAAAATAATGATCACATGCATGCTCTGGCAAAAACCGAGAAAGTAAGTCCCAAGGAAACCAAAGACTCTATGAAACTTAAGAACACCAGTGAACAAAAGGCCGAGCAACTTAAGAATTTAGAGGGGAATGAGTTTAATCGGGCCTATATGGATTCTCAGGTAGAGATGCATAAAAATGCCCTGGATAAAATCAATAACGAACTTATTCCTAATGCCCAAGATAAAGAACTCCGTGCCATGTTGGATAAGACCAAAGTTAAGATCCAGGAACATTTAAAAGAAGCCGAACAAATTAGAAAGACTCTTTAAGGGAATGAAGGGACGGCATGGGAAGACTAGAGAACGGACGCTGGATTATTGAAGAAGTCATCACAGAAACGGATGACGGAGAGTTTAAAAGACAAGAGCAGGGCTTTCGAGACGTCATACAAAGTCCGGAGAAGAACCGTTATCACCTCTATGTTTCCTATGCCTGTCCCTGGGCCCATCGAACCCTCATTATGAGGAGTTTAAAAGGGCTTGAGAAAATCATAACTCTTTCAGTCGTTAGTCCCTATATGTTGGAGGATGGTTGGAGTTTTGAAGACAACTTTCCTGGCGTTCTTCCTGATCCTGTTTTTCAAACAAAGTTTTTAAGAGAAGTTTATACTGAAGCCTTGCGTGACTTTTCAGGCCGAGTGACTGTGCCGGTCCTTTTAGATAAAAAAACTAAAAAAATTGTGAATAACGAATCTCAGGAAATTATTCGGATTTTAAATGATGGATTCAATGAATTCACTAATAACAAGGAGGATTATTATCCGAAAGATCTCCGGGAGGAAATTAATAAGTGGAACTTGGATATTTACGAAAACATTAATAATGGCGTTTACAAGGCGGGCTTTGCTTTAAATCAGAAGGCCTATGATAAGAATGTAAGAAACCTTTTTTCTGCTCTCGACCGAGTTGAAGAAGGCCTTGAGGGAAAAAAGTTTCTGGTGGGGGATAAACTTACGGAAGCAGATATACGGCTATATACCACCTTAGTGAGGTTCGATCCGGTCTATTATGGACACTTTAAATGTAACAGGACGATGATCCGAGAATTTAAAAATCTTTCTCGATACCTTGGAGATCTCTATAAAATAGAAGCTTTCAAATCAACCACTCATTTTGACCACATCAAGGCCCATTATTACTATTCACACCGCCAAATCAATCCTTTTCAAATAATTCCTGTCGGTCCTGATCCCTTAATTTAAAACTTATGCTAGAGTAATGAGAATATGAAAAAAATTCTCATTATAAATGGTCATCCCAATGAACAAAGTCTCTGCGGCTCTTTGGCCGAAGCTTATCAGCAAGGGGCCAAGGCCACTGGTCATGAAGTGCGACTCATTCATCTGTCAAAACTTAAGTTTGATCCAATCCTTCATAAAGGTTATTTAGAAATTCAGGAACTGGAAGAAGATTTGAAGTTGGCGCAAAAAGATATTCTCTGGGCCCAGCATTTAGTTTTCGTGTATCCGATCTGGTGGGGATCAGTCCCGGCCTTATTGAAAGGTTTTTTAGATAGGGTCTTACTCCCAGGCTTTGCCTTCAAATACAAAAAAGATAGTCCTTGGTGGGACCGCTTACTTAAAGGGCGCACAGGGCGACTAATCATTACAACCGATGCTCCATGGTGGTGGAATAAATTTGCTTATGGCGATCCTGCGGTCAGAATGATGAAAGAAGCGGTTCTGGAGTTTTGTGGAGTCAAGTCGGTCAAGGTGACTCAATTTGATGTGATAAAAAATAGAAGTAGAGAAGTCATCGAACGACATTTAAGTGAAGTTTCTAAATTAGGTCAGAGAGGGATTTGAGTTAGATCTCTCCCTAAGAAATTAGTTGTATCAATTCGATTCTTCTCTTGCTCGCCACTCATTGGAATGAGGTGGTGGTGGGCTTTTTTTCGCCTTTTCAATTCCAAAGTGAGAATCAACAGTTTCCGGATGCCCTTCTTGAATTCTTAAGTAGATCGATTCAAGCTTCTCATCAACCTGGATTTTATTGGTTGATCCTTTCGACAGGATTAGATTCCTTAACTGATCTTTATCTCCATTCGTCAACTCTACTTCTTGGTCCGTAATATTTGGCCAGTTTTTTCTGACGGCTTCTCTTAATGACTCTAATCTACTTTTTGTAAACTTCTCCATCGTCACTCCTTTACTCTTGAGATTTATTATGAATCTCATGAGCTTGAGTGTCATGGAGAATGGCTTCTATACTTTTTGAGTCTGTTGCTAGAATTTTTTTTCTACCTAAATATTCCTTTGATCCTTAAGTCTGCACATTGACCTTTAAGCTCCTGATGGAGAGAACATTTGCTGATAGATAACTCATCCAATCTTTAACGGAGCTATTCATGAAGAAAGAGATCGTAAACGCAGTGAAAGACAAACTTGATTCATCCGTGAATGAAAAAGTTCAGAGGCTTCACGAAACGGCCCTGACTGATATAAATGATAAGGAAATGAGAAGCGAGCAAGGTGTGCTTATTGAAGACACTGATAACTCCCTGAAGGCCGGACCACGGGGCCCGGTCATAATGGAAGATTTCTTATTCCGCGAAAAACTTACGAGCTTTGACCATGAAAGAATACCGGAACGAGTCGTACATGCCCGGGGTTCTGGGGCCCATGGTTACTTCCAGGTTTATCAAGACATGTCGAAATACACCAAAGCAAAATTTCTTTCAGATCCCTCAAAAAAAACACCCGTCTTCGTTAGATTCTCTACGGTCGTCGGATTTCGAGGTTCTGCTGATACGGTAAGAGATGTGAGAGGGTTTGCTACGAAGTTCTACACGGAAGAGGGGAACTATGATCTTGTAGGAAACAACATGCCCGTTTTTTTCATACAAGATGCCATCAAGTTTCCTGATCTCGTTCATTCCATTAAACCTGAACCACACCATGAAATGCCTCAGGCTTCAGCGGCCCATGATAATTTTTGGGATTTCGCTTCTTTGACACCGGAATCAACTCACATGTTGATGTGGGTACTTTCTGATCGGGCCTTCCCTCGTTCCTATGCACATATGGAAGGATTTGGTGTTCATACATTTAGATGGGTTAATGATAAAGGGGAGTCTCGCTTTGTGAAATACCATTGGAAACCGCTCCTCGGTGCTCACTCACAGGTCTTTGACGAAGCCCAGAAAACTGCTGGAGCTGACCCCGACTATAATCGACGTGACATGTGGGAGTCGATTGAAAATGGGATACCTTACGAATATGAACTTGGAGTTCAGATCATTGAGGAAGATGAAGTAGGGAAATTCGATTTCGATCTTCTTGATCCAACGAAGTGGGTTCCGGAAGAGCAATTTCCTGTTCTGCGGATAGGGAAAATGGTTCTCAACAGAAATCCGGATAATTTTTTTGTAGAAACAGAACAAGTCGCTTTCTGTCCGGGGAATGTTGTTCCGGGTATCGATCTTACAAATGATCCGCTTCTTCAGGGGAGACTATTTTCCTATATTGATACCCAAATCACTCGTCTTGGTGGCCCGAACTTTACTCAAATTCCGATTAACCGTCCGCTCATGGAAGTCAGTAATAACACCCAGGATGGGTTCATGCGGCAGACGAACATGAAAGGAAAAGTAAACTATTTTCCGAGCTCACTGGGTGGAGTGAAAGAGACACCGCATACTCATGGTAGTTTTCATCACTATCCGGAAAAGCTCGAAGGAACGAAGCTGCGGGAACGAAGTGATACATTCAGTGATCACTATTCGCAGGCAGCCCTTTTTTACAACAGCCTGGCGACCGTTGAAAAAAAACATATTCTCGATGCCGCGGCCTTCGAACTAGGGAAAGTGGAAGCCAAACATGTCAGAGAAAGAATGGTTTCGAATTTCATGAATGTGAATGAGGAGTTCGCCAGGAAGCTCGCGGAGAAGATTGGCGTGAAGGCCATGGCACCTGAGAAGAAGCATATTTATAAGGGAAGTCTCACGACTTCCAAGGCCCTTACTCAGCTTGAAAATCAGCCACTCTCTCTCAAAGGAAGAAAAGTTGCCGTCCTTATTAGCGAAGGTTTTCATTTTGAAGAGTTCGAACTTTTGGAAAAGGCCCTAAAAGCAGAAAAGGCCATGCTCGTTCCTGTGTCAGGGAAATTGGGAATGATTAAATCCAAAGAAGGAAAGGAAATTGAGATAAATAAAACCTTCACAACAACAGCTCCCTATGTTTACGACGGAATCTTTGTTCCAGGAGGGAAAGACAGTATTGAGATGTTGAAAAAAGAACCGAAGGCAACAATGTTCATCAATGAAACATTCAGGCACGATAAAACTCTTGGGTTCGCAGCTGAAGGGATTGGACTCTATGACCTTTCCCAAATTCCCAAAATGGTCACATTGCCGGACACTTCTCACTCTGATCTGATAGAAATAAACGGTCTCATATGTACTTCAGATCAAAATAAAATAAATGATCTTGTTAAGACTTTTGTAAATGCTCTTAAGCAACATAGACATTGGTCGAGAAATGGGGAACTTCTGCCTGGTTAATTCACCCCGGCTCAAAACGCCGGCAACAATAACTGATCCAACCACACACCTTTCTTGTGAGCCTAATAAGACTTATGGAATGGATATCTTCAGAGATCCAACTGAGACTTGGTACAACTACGACACTGACTTAGCAGAAGATGGGCTAGGTGATGGTGAT
>JAEYUK010000174.1 GCA_023432655.1 Pseudomonadota bacterium
CGGTTTGCGACTTTAAATAAAGAAGAGTCGCGGCCATATAAAGGTACTCACCGGCCACATCAAAGTTCAGGTCCTGCATCTTCTGCAAATAATCGAGATACTGATTAGTGATGGTATTGAGTTCTAGTTCCTGAATGCGCATCTCTTCTTTCTGAACAAGATGCAGAAGAAGGGCCAGAGGACCGTCGAAGCGGTCAACTTTTACCAGGATTTCGTTATCGCTCATGCCATCCCTCCGAAAAGTCCAAGAAAAGAGAATAGAATAAAGTTTGCCAGCTGTTGGGCCGGCAATAATATGTAGGAGATCGTGTGGATTCCCATAAAACTCAGAGCAAAAACACCAATGAAAATCATCGGAGTATAACGGGCAAAGCTCTCATACTTATACAGCGTCGGACCTTTTAAGAAAGAAGACACCATCTTCGATCCATCTAAAGGCGGAAGCGGAATGAGATTAAAGAAAGCGAGAATAAAATTAATGTAGACCGAATAGCGAAGCATTCTTAAGGAAATGCTGTAAAACTCCCACTCAACCGGAACCTGAGTGGCCACAATGGCGAGGATCAGGGCCGATAAAGTCCCCAGAATGATATTGGAAAGGGGGCCTGCGAAGCTCACCCAGAAAATCCCTTTACGGTAATTTTTGAAATTTCGTACTTCCACCGGCACCGGACGGGCCCAACCGATCATAGCAAAATTCGTCATGGCGGCCATTAAAGGAAAGAAAATCGTTCCCCATGGATCGTAGTGAGCAGCGGGATTTAAGGTCAGGCGACCAGCGTTTTTCGCGGTCGGATCTCCAAACTTATTGGCCATCCAGGCGTGGGCCGCTTCATGGACCACAATCGCCAGGAGAAATCCAGGCAGCGACTGTGCGATATTAAAGATGATTCCGTTCAAATCGTTCATTACTCTTTCATATCAAATAGAGCGATATGACGCAATTTATAAGTTGAGTCTTAAGGTCAGTTACGCATGGCAAAGTTATTAAAATCTCACTCTAGTTTTTGGACATTCTTGATCGAGTCGCTAATAATAAATTATGGACAACAGAACTAAAAAAGCTCAGATCATTTTGGCCGCCAATGACGAGATTAGTCAGTCATTCTTTTTCCTGCTTCTTCAGACCAATGAAAGACGCGGATCATTCTGGCAAAATGTCACGGGGAAGATTGAAGAGAATGAAACTTTTGAAGAAGGTGGCCTCCGAGAGGCGATGGAAGAGACCGCTTTGTCGGTGGAATCCATTGTCGAGATGGTGAGTCTGGGGTTGTCTTATGATTTTACCGATCAGAGGGGCCGCAAGGTTCATGAAGAATCATTTCTGATGATCCTGGACCAAAAGTGGGATGTAAAAATCGATCCCCATGAGCATCAGGCCTTTAAGTGGATCCCGGTGGATGAGATAAATCCTGAAGTCGTAAAATATGAATCCAATTATGAGACTTTAGTTAAGGCCCAGAAAATTCTCAGGCATTGGGGCAGTTAAATGAAGTGGCTTCTTCTGGCGCTTTTTACAACTAAGGCCTTCGCTCAAATCGATGTTTCGCCGATAAGAAAATTCGAAGAAGAACTTCCTAATTTTGAAAATTTCAAACAGTCAGATGAAGAGATCAATATCGATCGCCGAAGCGGAAAGCATGTTCCCCCGGTAAGGGTCATTCCTCTCACTGAAATCACCAAGAGCGGCACTCAAATGGGATCGGTCCTGGCGGGTGTGCCATTTCATAATCTCACCAGTGACAAAAACTATAAAACTTCCAAGCAAGTTTATATCCGCTACTTTAATCTGGAAGATGAAAACGGTTTTAAATACATTCAAAATAAAGACGGAACCGTCACCTGGCGAATTCTCAGCCGCTTTGTGGAGCCGATAAAAGAAGAACTGGCCCTGTATGTTCCACCACTAAAGTACACTCCCGCGCCGGATAATATTGTCCGCGCCGAATACGACACTAAACTCTCCCTTCGGCCGGAAGTCACCTTTCTGGCCGGAATCGTTCAGGGAGATTTCATGCAGGATCTCTTTAATGATCCGGAAGCTAAAAGTGGCAGTAGTACTCAGTACGGCGTTCATTTATTTACTCAATGGAAACTGCCAATAAAAGCTGGAGCGGTCTTTCATTACGAGAAGACCACTTATAAATTAAGTAATGGATCTCAGCTCATCTATTCATCCCCTTCTTTCGGGCCTCAGTTTAAAACCAAAGAGTTTGAAGTTTTCACTCACCCTCTGCGTTTTCAAACTCAGTTCCGCATAAGTCCTTTTGCTCGTGCGGCTTCAGATGAAGTGACTTATAAGTTTAATTCGGCCGATCTTCTCGCCTCTTTCGAACGGCCGGTTAAAAACCGTTGGGGAGAATTTGTCGTGGGACTTTATTTTCAGTCCCAGTGGTTAAACCTCAAAGATCAGTCCGGTGACGTTAAAGTTCAAGCGTCGAACAAAACCAATAAAAGTATCGGTCTTTCTTTTGCCCAGGTTTTCCAATGAAAAAGTTTTCTTTTCTTCTTCTCTTAATCTCATTTAACTCCTATGCCCTCGAAGCCGTGGTCACCGTTCTTGAAACACCGATGTTTAAGTACCGAAGTTATGAAGCTCCCGTTGTGCAATACCTTAGAAAGGGCGACATCATTAAAGTCCATCCCTCTCTTGCCAATGATCCAAGTTTAAATATTCACGCTCCTTCTCCGGAAAAGCTCGCAGAGCTTAATAAGGAACTGAAAGCGAGTCCGGAATACAAGCAAGATCCGCTCTTTCGGGGAGAAAGTGAGAACACCTATTATCTTGAAGATGAATTCATTCCGACTTTGGACCGCCAGGGAAATACCGTTTTTGTCCTGTCAGAACATATTTTTGTGTACTTTAATGACAAGCGGGAATTCAAACAATCGGTCATAAAAAAAGATCCAACGGACTACCGCTTAGAAGAACCACTTCCTAAAAACTATCCACTTAAAAATCCTACGGGTTATCGGGGCCAGTTTGTCTTAGGGATCACTCAGCCTAATTTTGAAAGCTATCCTTATCGGGATGAGTTTAAACGAAAGGGCTACAATAGCCCGGTTGATGTTAATCTCACTCTTTTACGAAAAGCTCAGGGTAATTATCGTGACCGTCTCTTC
>JAEYUK010000179.1 GCA_023432655.1 Pseudomonadota bacterium
CTCTTTCTGCTGCGGAACAAATCGCGAACCTGGATCCAAGTTTTGACCTGGACTTAGTTGACCTTGATTTATTTCCTGGCGGCAGTGTTGTCGCTGGATACGAATATGAAGTTGAACCGGCCTATACTGACGGTCTCTATTCACGAAGCGACAGCTGGCAAATCGGTATGAAGGCCATTCCGGGAAGAGATTTTGGCAGCACACGCCTGAGCCTGGGTGTTCAGACTAAAACTGAAGCAACCTTTATCAGATTCTTCCGGGATCCATGTAAGGCCATGACGGCGAAACCGTATTCACCTAAGCGTATTCCTATGAATGCTGACAGGGCCCTCAGTTCAAAATTTGATATTGGGGATTACTTCTTATTCCGCGGTTCCATGGGATTTGTTGCGAGTTCAGAAATTTTCAGCATGCTCAGTACTTCTTTCTGGGGAGCAGGTCTTTCCGGAAGTTATTTAATGGAAGGCTTTTATCAGTTGCATGTTGTTCGTCTGAGTGAAAATGAAATCCGCCTAAAAGTGATTGCCCACAGAGGTAAAACTCTGGGAGCTTCTTTTGGACTAGGGTATGAGAATGAATTCACCGTCTTTGGGATTGAATATTTAAATAAAGAATTAGAGCGATTCGTAAACACGAAACCGATCAAAGTTAATGCCAATATTGGTCACGCGAAAGTATTCATGGTGGACTATGTTCTGGATCTGACAGATCCGGAAGTGGCAAAAGCTTTCAACTATCTCTTGCCGCAAGCAAAAGACTTCAGAAATTTAAATCTCATTGCTCAGTTTAAAAAAGGTATTGATGAAGATCTGCTCCTGGACCTCACGGCCCTTGAAAATATTTACCGTCGTGACTACGAGGCGGGAACAGTCAGCCGTTTAAAAAGAAATCTAAGAACAACTTCTGATCAAAGGTCTTATGGTTTCGGCTTAGACGTTGGAAATAAAATCTTAGGATTTGAACTTGATCGTGGAAACTCTAGTTCGAATATGAGCATTCCGCGTGCCAACGATTTTGTAGATCGCTATGTCTTAGAATCTTGGGAAAAGAAAGTTGAAAACCGTATTCTGTACTCGTGGAGAAAGACTAAAAACAATCAGGGTCTCCGTACACTTTACCGGGCCGATAGTACTTTTAAAAATCTTGAACCAATAAATGTTGTAAAATTCATCAATCAGAAAAAGAATCGTCTTACTTACAAGAGCTTTAGTAAGATGAAACTTACTCTTAAGAAGTCTCTTCCTCGCGAAGTATTTGCTAAAATCCCATGGGAACAATGGCAGCAGAATCCAGGAGAGAAACATCTCAACTTCGGTCTTCGCTACGAGCTTGTTCTGGCGCCGGAAGTTTTTTTAAATGTTCCAGAGTTGTCTGAAAAAGAAATTAAAGTCTTGTTCCGGGACTATCTCGCAAGTAAAGGTCTAGAGGCCCACGATTTCTTTGCCGGAATCGGTAGTTCTAGTGAAGCAGATGAAGAACTTGATGAGAATGAAATCTATGAAGATGATGAGATTCAAGGTTTCATTCCTGAGGTAACGATGCGTTTATCGCTTCGTCAAATGGCGAAGAAGCTCAGTCGCGCCCTTGACCGCAGTTTACCATTTAGTGAACGCATTAGACTCTTTAATGAGCTTAGAACAAATAAGTTGTTCCATCAGGCGGGAGTAAGCTTTCTTCTTCATTTTAATCCGGATAAGACTCAGTACTGGTACAATCTTGATTTAAACATTTCATCCAACCAGTCTAAAATCAACTTCACTTATGGGGACAGAACTATTGCTGATCTTTATAAGAAAATCATTACTATTAAAGCAGCGTTAGATGACGATGGTCTGGATCTTATCCGCGAAGCTGAATCTCTTTCAATTCCTGTTAATACATATCTTAAATAAATGATGGATTTGCAGCTCCGCCCAATGGGTGGAGCTACAAATCTCAATCTTTGTAAAACTCCCGCGCTTTCTTCACTAAATCTGTTAGAAACGGTCGCATTCGGACCCTGATTTCTTTCGATGCCGCTTCTAAAAGCTGGGCTTCATTACCTTTGTAGTAGATAAGCTTTTGCACGTGGGAATCCCACCTGATGACTTCCTCATCAGTCACCTGCATGGTGAGATTAGGGATGCCATCGCTAAACATTAAAGTCAGATAACGAATATCCCTTTGAGCTTCAAAGGCCGCTTGGGTTAATTCCTTATCTTCTCTCATCCGAGATTTACGAAGATCGAATAAAGAAATAAGTTCTTGTGACAATTCACTCTTCTTAGAATCTGCCATTGCTTATCCTCCTGATGCGCACGACAAGTCTCTTTTTCCCATATTCCGGGGCGGAGTAAAGTGGAATTTTTTGCCAAAAACCCCAATAATTTCAAGCGCTTCCACATTCATTCCACAATTTCCTTCCCGCTTTGCCTTTAAGACGTCTTTTCAGGATGTTATCTCTGTTAGCTAGGCAAATGTGAGTAAAAAACTTAAGTGTATTTTTTTTGGCCGGAACCCGATAAGCCCAAGGGAGAAGCTATGAAAATTCTGATTGTTCTAACATTTTTCATCACGCTCAACACGTGGGCTTCGGGGAAAGAAGCATGGAAACATGCCACTACCCGAGGGAAAGTTGAGCTTCTAGAAGAGTACTACGCTTTTTTCACCCAGTACCAGGAGACCAAAGCCGAATCGTTAAGTGACTTCCACCAAAGTGGAAATTCGACCACTCTTTTTTCTTTATTTTTAGCGAATGCCTGGGCTTCGGCCGAAATGGATTGCATCTACGCCGGGTGGCCTAGTCGTCGTGTGGGAGGACTCTGTTCTTCTCCGGCCCGCCACAATCCTGATTATAAGCAAAGCACTTGCAGTGGAAATCAAATGCAGTGCCAGCCGATGTTCTTTGGCAAAGGACTTTGCGTCCCAACTTCCACTAGAGAACAAAGGAATCTCGCTTTCACTAATTGCGATAAAAAATTTAAGGCTTCAAAAAAATCACCAGAAGAAGTTTATAGGGAGATCAAAGAAAGTAATCAAGAAGCTTCTCTTTTTGAGTTAATGGATTTTGCAGACAAAATTTGCAGCACAGGAAAACAGGCCGGCACCGGCATGTGCACCAGACTTAAAGCTGCCGTTGAGCGCATGAGGCATTATAAGACTGATACACCTGTCGTGAAACCAGAAGAGAAAAATCAACAAAACATCAAAGTGACTGAACCTATTATCATCTCAGATAATAGAGAAGTATCTGATCCCGAAGTGAAAAAAGGTCTTATACAATCCATCATCACAGCTAATCGGGCCTTGGATCAGATCAAGTACGATGAAGACTGTGAGCCGGAGTTAAATGGGATAGATTTCGAGAGAAGTAATCCGCGTCCTCTTAACTTTGATTTCACGACTTCCAGAACCGCTCCAGGTGGGGCCTGGGATAACACATTTCTTAGTGACAAGGTCCTGGGACTTAGAGAGACCGGCTTTAAGCTTAATAATGTCGGACCTAATGGGATTGCAGGTCATCCCATTGATCCGAATGAGAAAGTCGAAAGGGAATGGCGTTTTGTCTCTGAGGATAACTCTCGTCGTGAAACCTATATCTGGATAACAGATGATGCCGGATCAGGTTATCTCTCTCAGTTAATGGAATCAGTGATGGTCATTATCCCTCGCAAGATGAAGCCAGTCGTCATTGAAAAAGGGAATGATCTTCATGTAACACTTACCACCGGTGAAAAAGTTATTTACGATAAAAAGACCAGAC
>JAEYUK010000188.1 GCA_023432655.1 Pseudomonadota bacterium
AGTCCCAATTGGGTCGCACGAAATTTACTAATGAACCTTGGGGAACTTTATTTAAGAGCGCCGGGCGGGTAATAAGTGTTTTAATTGAAACGTAAGGAACTGTGGCCTTTTGGACCACGTAGTTCACAGCTTCGGCATGAAGTTCACTCAGTCTCATCTTCCGCTCGCTCAGAGTAGAATCAAGTAAGACGATTTGTTCGACTTTATGAGATTTTAGCCAGCCGGGGAAATTAATATCGGCTTCGGCAATTTTTATGTTCGCTTCTCCAAATGTTTCAGCGGTGATCTCGGTTAATTGTCCGGTATGAATGTTGTTAGGAATCCATTGAAGATCCGTGAAATGATTTCTTTTAAGATAATCGATGATTCCGTCTTCGTAGCGGATGTTGTTTAAAATATCTTCGAACTCATCCACATCTTTTGCCTGTGTCAGGGCCATGATTGTTTCAACATAAGTGGTGCAATCAAAAGTATCAAAACGGTAAAGGGGATCCTGATCGTATTTACCAAGGGGACCTTCTCCTAAGGGCCCATTCTTTCCGTAGGGCAGACCTACAAACATGCGAGAGTAAGCTTCTAGCTTAACCGAGGCGGAGCTCTCATGACTTAGACTCTCAAGATAGGCCTGGGCTTCCTCACGAGGGCCGGCAAAAACAAAGGAGCTAAATAAGAATAAGATGGAGAGTATTTTCAGCATTCCTTAATAACCCATATTTAAGGGATATTTGTCAATTTTTCCGGGGTACGACGACGTAAAAGGCCATGGAGCATACGGTGAATGAGCTCATCAGTCGTTAGGGGAAGAAGATTCATTTCAAAGTGGGAGCGGCGGATAAGGGTTTTAAGCCATGAAATAATGAGCCTATAGACAATAACTTTTAACCGGTGAAGAGTTCCGAAGGTGTATTGACCTACAATTTCGGCCCCCATCTTCTTACTTAATAAATAAAAATAACCTGACTCTCTTTTATCAAAACGCTCCTCAATTCTTATCAAAGTTTTCCATAAAAAGCGGTTCCAGCGCGAGACTGTCATAAACTCTGAAGTCCAGATATTCTCATAGCGCTTAGCAAAGAGTTTTCGGGCCGCAAGACGGACGTCTCCTATGAGGCTTACTTCTTTCCAGGATCGTTTGGAAGAGGGTGTACTCCAACTTTCGACAACATACCAATAGTCCTCCAGAGAATGCCTTCGGAGTTGTTCCAGGCACTCAACGAGACACAGAGCGAGACCCATCCCCTGGAGTTTCACATACTCCTGCCGGTCTTTTAACCATTCTTTTGAAGGGATTTCCAATAAATATCTGACGGAAGCGGGCTTCGTTTCGGTTTGGATCTCCAGTCGAAGATTCGTACTTTTGATGAGACTTGAGCCATCAGTTGCCAGGGTGAGACGAGTATTCTCCTCTGGAGAAGTTCTGATAAGTTCAATGTTACAGACGTGCTCGGTCGTTAGTTGCACCAGAGACTCTTCAATCGCCGCAATATCTCTTTCATCAAGAGTCGGGCCTACTTCCTGTTCGGGAGTATTTTTAACCAAATCAAAGGCCAGGGGAAGAATGGCCCTTAATACTTTAAAAGGTCCGATTGAGAGGATGTGGCGAATAAGCATTTTCCATCCAAACTGCTTTTGGAAAATCTGTCCGAAATTATGGCGGGAAGATATGGCCGAAGAGGTGAGATAAACCTGAGTGATTCCCCGCATGGCCGCTTGTACTTCAATTCTTAAATTGATGTTGGCCTCTCCGAGCAGGCGAATGAAGTCAGATAGGTAATGAATGAAGGCTCCTTGAATTCCGTTACTGATGAAGTTCTTAATCAAAATTTCCGTCTTAGGATCTTTTAAATCAACGGGATTTTCTACCAGCCCTTCTAGACTTTCAAAGACTCCTCTATGGTCGCTAAGAATGAGGCGGTAAAGAAAGCCTATAAAGATTTTGATCGTCTTATCATCCCAGGTAAAACACGGATTAAGATCGATAAGTTTTACCTGATGATTTTCAGGATCATATAAAATATTTCCCGCATGGGGATCGGCCCAAATAATGCCTTTCTGGAAAATTAAATAAAGATACGCATCACTGACCATGTCGGCGATACTCATCCTTTCGAGGTATCTCGAATGAACTACGGAAGTAATTTTCTCGCCAGATATCTTTTCCATCATGGCGACATCTTCTTCAACATGAAAGTATTGTGGAATTTGAAGATCAAATTCGCCTTTGAGGGCTTCTCTGATCCGGTCGGCATTTCTTTTTTCGATACGAAAATCCAGCTCGCCCACGCTTTGATTGGCGTAATTGATGATGGACCTTTTTAAAGCGGTGATTAATCCCCTTACTTCTTGTTGTTCACTATGTGTGAGTTCCGTTTGGGGTAAGCCTTCATCTAATTGTCCCAGAATCGTTAAGAGAGTGTTTTTTTGAGCTTCAAATAAGATTGCGAGATGCGGCCTTTGAATCTTAATTAACACCGAATCATTTGTTCTTAGTTTTCGTCTACCTAGTTCTGTAAGTTCAAATTCATAAATGGCACCAACAGAAGCTCCCGCATAGGCATTCTGGGTTTCATCGGGAATATGGATATAATGTCTAAGTCTCTCCCAACTGGGACGATTGAAAATCTCCTGCACATACTTCCAGGATTTATGCTGACTTCCGAAAATACCTCCGAGATTATCTTGCTGATGGCGTAACTCTCTAGCGAGGAGTGGCGGCGCCATCTCTGCTAAAACTTGGGCCATTTTGACATACATTCCACCTAGTTCTTGAAGAACAATGGAGATGATTCTCCCCTGGGAAAGCTCTTCTCTAGGAGTGCAGAGAATACTTATAAGGGAAGTCATGCAACGGTCAGGTGGGAGATGGGCCACTGCTTGATCGATCAAAGGCAGTAAAAGATTTTTTCCTTTTATATTATCGATCAGCATCTCTTCTAGCTGAGGTCTTACTTCGTTAACATAGAATAGATGCAGAATTTTTTCTGTTAATCGAGTGAGTTTATGATGCTCTAGTTCTGGAAGCTCATACAGTGCAGTAAATAATGGCTCTCTCAAATAAGGAACGAGATTCATGGCTTCCGTTGAAAAAACGGGAAAAAGTTTAAAAAAAGGAATGGTTCGACTTGCGACTGTTGTCAGTATGTCTTCAACGATATCGGCCTGATCAATGAGGTCTAACAGCTCTGGATTTTTTCCAAGGGCTTCAAAAGTTCTCTCAAAGGCTTCTGTTAAAAGAGGCGCAATCTTATTTTCATCAACCAGGTCCTGATTATATTTTTCAATTCCCATCGTTTGGAGGGCTTCGATGGTGGCATTTAAATCTGGAGGGAGATCAAATTCCGGGTCCAGACTGTAATGAACCAGGTCCCGGGTGATGACGGCCCAGGAACGTTTCATTTCATAATCAGTGACGGGATCAAAGGAGACTTTAGTGAGGGCCTTAGCAAGATAGACTCCCAGAGAAGAGGAGTAAGGTTTTGTTTCGAGAGCTATTTCGGCAATCCAGGAATAATCCCTCATGATTGGGCCCTTTTACAGGCCCTTATTGTACCGAAAAAGTAGGGAACGACTATAGGTTAGCCGCAAGAATGCCTAAATCTAATTCGATGAGACTCAGCACATGATTGAAGTTTAAGGGCTTACTGATAAAGCGGTAAACACCAAGTTCCTGCATGATTTTTTTAAACTCTGCCTCATCGTAACCACTTACAAAATAAGTTGGAATGCGGCGGTTGGATTTCTTGATGATTTGCATAACTGCTTCGCCATCCAGTTGCGGCATATTTATATCGCTCAAAATCAGATCAGGGGTGTTGGTTTTAAACCATTCAGCAAAATGCAGTGAGTTGGAAAAAAATCTGAGTTCTACTAAGCCTTTTTTAATCTGGCGTTCTAATAACAAACTATAGAGGTACTCCATTTCTGTTTCATCATCGATCACAGCTATAACTTTCGCCACTTTTGCTCCAGATATTTTCGGTTTGATTTTTGTTGAATTGCTATTTAACTCAATTTTTCTTAAGCTCCATCTAAAGAAAAACTAAAGACTTTTAACCGGCCCAATTCTAAGCAGTTGGGTGAGAATAACCACTATTTATTACAAGGAGTTTAAATGAAACTTTTTTACAAGGCTGGGGCCTGTGCGCTTGCTCCACACATTGTTATGGCGGAACTGAATATGGTCTACGAACTTGAATCCGTTGATCTGGCCAATAAAACCTGCGCGAGTGGGGATTTCCGAAAAATCAATCCTAAGGGGTCTATCCCGGCGCTCCTAATGGACAATGGCGAGGTTTTAACTGAAGCATCAGTCATTTGTCAGTATCTGGCCGATCAAAATATGGAATCTACTCTTATGCCGAAAGCAGGTACAATCGATCGTTACCGCACTTTGGAATGGATGAATTTTATTGCCACTGAAATACACAAAGGGTTTGGCCCCCTTTTTGGTTTGGATAGACTCATACAAAATGCTGAAGGCAAGGCCGAGTTCACCACTTCTGTGCTTGGAAATTTAAAAATCAAATTGGGACTTGTTTCAGAACGTCTGGGAAGTCAAAAATATCTTTTGGGGGATACATTTACCATTGCTGATGCTTACCTTTTTACCTGTCTAGGGTGGGGAAGATTTGTAGGACTTGATGTAAGTGCCTGGACTAATCTTTCAGACTACCAAAAACGCATCAGCGAACGCCCAGGTGTTCAGCGTGCGCTTAAAGAAGAAGGCCTAATTTAGTCGATTTCTGCTTCTATAATATTGGCCATCTCTCGCAGGTTTGTTCTTTCAAGTTCATGCTTAGAGTGGGAGATGGTCACCATTCTGGAGTTAGGTAGCCAGTTTTTAGTCAGAAGAGTCTCTTCTGTTGTAACCATCCGGTCATGATCACCTAAAATAAGAGTTACTGGGATCGTGATATCGGACATGTCTTCTTTCGTTAATCCATCAAGACGTTCCAGGTTTTGCATCATATGGGCCGTGGACCGCAATAATTGTTTCCAACGATCTCCATGTTTCTTTTCAAGAGAAGCGGCAAACTGCGGTAAGCTATTTTGAACATTAACTGGATCAAGAAGGGGCAGTTCTTTTAATACACTTCCTTCGCTCCAGTTAAACTTAGTGCCGTAGGTGAAAATCATTTTGATAGGAGAGTTTTCAAAATTGGCCTTATGGTACAAGGCCACATAGCCACCCATTGAGTGGCCGAAGACGATGATGTCCTCTAAAGAATTCTTTTTAATATAAGCGTCTAGATCGTGAGAGAATAAGTCGATTCTGAATTCACTGGGCTCAGCTGCCCCGATACCATGTCCGGAAAAATTAAACGAATGGGTTTGATAACCCTTTTCCTGAAAAAGATTCATCAAAGGTTCGAGATCCTGAGCTATTCCCAGAGCAGAGTGCAGAAAAATCATATGTTTTTTTGAATTATCCATTGTGACATCTTATCTGTTTTTTTGAGGCTTGTACAAGGGGAGGAATTTCTGATAACTGTATGAGCATGAATGACTTAGTAATAGGTGGCCTTTACCAGCACTACAAAGGCAAAAACTACATTGTTAAAGACCTTGTCCGGCACTCTGAAACTCTGGAGTGGATGGTGTTCTACGAATGTCTTTATGACAATCCTGAAGGAAAACTTTGGGTAAGACCAATGGGAATGTTTTTGGAAAACGTGGAGATCAATGGACAATCAATTCCACGTTTTAAATACATTGGCGATCAAAAGGCCAATGTTAGGTTTTAGGAAGTTGAGACTTTAAAAGAATGGGTCGCGCTTCCCAGGGATTTTCGGGCCAGTAATGGCGAGGGTAATCTCTTTGGTATTCCTTTTTCATTTCCTGATAAGTTTTTCTCCAGAAATTAGGAAGATCTTTGGTCACCTGGATAGGTCTCTTATGAGGACCCAGAAGTTTGAGGGTGAGAGGGACCTGGCCATTAATAATTCGAGGAGTATCACTCAGTCCATAAAAGTCTTGTATCGGAGCTTCTAAGTAAGGCTCCATTCCCAGAGGATAGTGAACCAATAGCTCCCGTTTGCCTCCAAGATTAATTTTCAGTGGTAAATCGGTCTCAAGATTTGTTACCTGGAGTTTATCCTCAATTAGTCCTCTAAGATAATCCTCGAGACCCTCCCACTTAAGAGTTCCTGTAGACTGAAAAAAATCTTCGGCCTTAAGATCCTTAAAAATGTCATCAATACTCATTTTTTTATAGCGGGCCCAAAATTCAAAGCGGCCGTAGATGGGACTTTCCTGCCATCGGGCGATTTTCTGTTTCAACATAGTTTGGGAAGAGATATTGATTTTATCTTTCACTGACTGGTTCAGTTCTCCCCACGATAGCTTCATGACGTTTTCTTCCACCACGATACTACCTAATTTGGTCTTACGTCTGATGGTTATAACATCGTCGATTTGAATCTCATCTTCTTCGGTGAAGGGAAAAGGATCAAGTTCCCAAATCCATTCTTCATCCACTGGAAAAATCTTTATCGCCTCTTGTCTCTGGGTGATATCCAAAACAAGATAATAGTCATCCAATAAGTTATCGAGACTTGCGTGAAGTTTAAGCGTCTTCCCGGAATAATGAATGAGGTCCCTTTGTTTTGGTCGGATTTTCGCTACCTGGTCTATAAAGCCTTTTAACAGGCAGCTCTCCCAGGGAAAAGTCTCTTTACCCTCATTTTTCAAATAGGAACTCATTCTCCGCTTAAGGACACCTGAGCGGTCTCCTTCAATTTCAAAGCAAACATAATCGAGAAGTTTTTCCTTCATGTTTCGTGGGAGATGATCTCCCTCAACTAAAATACGGGCGAGTCTTGAATCAAGTGGTATTTCCAGCATCCTTTCGCCTATGGGAGTGACCTTGCCTTCAGGAGTGATGGCATTCATTTGCTGGAGTAGACTCTGGGCCTTTTGCCACTTCTCCTCAGGAGGGGAATGAAACCAGCGCGGAGTAAGACTCGTACTCTTAACCAGTAAGCAGGTATCGGTTAAATCGGCCCGTGAGATTTCTGGAATGGTGTGATCATCTCGTTCATTAAAATCTTGTTGGCTATAGAGTCTCAAACACAGACCCGGGCCGGTACGTCCCGCCCTGCCGGCCCGTTGGATTGCCGAGGATTTCGTTACCGGCCGATCTTCAATAAATTTTAATCCATTCCAGGCCGAGTAATGAGCTTCTCGCTGTATCCCTGAATCAATGACCACCCTTATTCCTGGAATGGTGAGTGAACTTTCAGCGATATTGGTTGCGAGGATGATTTTTCGCGAAGGTGAGGAAGCCAGGGCCTTTTCTTGTTCATCTTTTTCTAAATCGGCATGCAAAAGGAAAACGTCATGAGAGTGAAGAACGTCCCTGATTTTAAGCATCTCTCTCATGCCCGGGACAAAAACTAAAATATCGCCTGTTGATGTTTCTAAGGACTCAATGGCCTTTTTGACTTTTTGCTCAAGTGTTTGATTGAGAATACTGGGTTGGTTAGGAAGATAGGAGATCTCAACCGGATAAAGAGGAGCTTCTATTTCAAATAGTTTCGACTGAGGGAAAGCAGATAGAATTTTCTCATCTAAAGTCGCTGACATTAAAATGATTTTTAAATCTTTTCTTCTTGATTGAAGATCTAGTAGAAGTGCAAGAGCGAGGTCCGTATCAAGATGTCGTTCATGGAATTCATCCAAAATCACCACATCGATATCCTGCAGCTGTGGGT
>JAEYUK010000215.1 GCA_023432655.1 Pseudomonadota bacterium
TTTCTGACATATAGGAACCGATCTGTTTAGGGGGGATATTACAGACGCAAAGGACTTGCTTCCCCAGAATGTCCTCTTTCTTATAGAGTACTGTGACTTGGGCACAGGATTTTTTAATTCCTAACTCTCCGAGATCCACCTTAATCTTATAGGCCGGTCGACGGGCCTCAGGAAAATCCTGCACATCTACAATCGTCCCGACACGGATTTCAACTTTTTCAAAATCTTCCCAAGAAATCATAACCTCAAAACCTTTTGAACTTCTGTAAAATCGTGAATGATCTCCGTGGTTTTTACCATTAACTCCTCTGACCGATGTGAAGTCGCCACACCGATGGCCCGACAACCGGCCCGAATGGCCGACTCAAGGCCTGCTAAGGAGTCTTCAAACACAACGCAGTCCTCTGATATCAAGCCTAAATTCTTCACACAGAGAAGATACACCTGAGGATCCGGCTTCCCCCTTTCAACATGTGAGCCGTCGACGATAACATCAAAATAACTTCTCAGATTTAACTGATCGAGCACAAAATCCACATTACGAGTGGGAGCCGAGGTCCCCAGGGCAACTTTCAGCCCCCGTTCCTGGCCGATCTTCAAGAATTCAACGAGCCCCCTGTGAGGCTTCATGTGAGGCTTATAAAGTTCTTGATAGAGATCCTCTTTTTCATTTGAATACGACTTAATTTCTTCTTCACTAATGGATCCAAAAATCATCTTGAAAAGATCAGCATTGGTCTTTCCGTTATAGTGATCACGATAAATGTCTTCGTTTAAAGGAAACTTATACTTCTCAGCAAAGGCCATCCATGCCTTAAAATGATAAGAGTGATTATCGACAACCACGCCGTCCATATCAAAAATAATACCTTTCATATTTTATTTCCGTAGTGGGAATTCCAGATTAAAAACTGTTCCTTCATTCAAGTGACTCTGAACAGAAATGGAGCCGCCATGAGCTTCAACAATCTGCTTACAAATATAAAGACCTAAGCCCAATCCACCAAAATGACTCTTCGAAACGGCCCTTTCAAAAGGCTTAAAAATTCTTTCCAGTTCATGGGGAGGTATTCCTATGCCTTGATCTTTAATTTGTATTTTAACCCTACCCTGCTCAGACGTCATGATAATTTTAACCGGCTTATTATTGCCAAATTTAAGGGCATTGGTCAGTAGATTGGCAATAACCTGCTGAATACGAATAGAATCGATAGTACCAAAAACATCATCTTGAATATCAATTTCAAGATGAGTTCCTTTTTCGGCAAATTGATTTTGTACTCGATGAACCTCATCAGTCACGATATTTGAAATATTAACCTTCTCAAATGTCAGTGCCATTTTATGGGCCCTGAACTTTGAGACATCCAATAAATTATCAATAAGCTTAGCAAATTTTTTCACGTCAGGCTTTATGCCTTTGATAATAGAATCCATCTTATCTTTAACATCTCCGGAGAATTCTACCTTCTCCAATTCTCGAAGGAGAAAATCTATTCTTATTTGTAAGGAAGTAAGCGGTGTCCTTAATTCATGAGAAGCGATAGCAATAAAATCTTCACGGTTTTGGATGGCACGTTTTGCATCCTTAAACCAAAGGGCGTTATCTATTGCCACGGCACAGATTCTGCCAATTTCATCCATCAATTTTAGATCATGCTCGGTATAATGCCTTCCTTCTTTAAAAGAAGCTACGATGATTCCACCGAGGGGATTTCCTCTTACGATCATAGGGATGGCCATATAGGATTTAAGTCCTAATCTTCTTACTGTTTCAACATAACTTGGATCATTGGTTCCGAGTTTCGGCCACTCGATCTTAGATAAATCCAGATCTTCATCTTTAATGTGACTGTAGAGTATCGGTCTACCTTCTCTAATAGCGAGGGGTAAACCGTGAGGAGCATTAGGATTAGTTTTATAATTTTCAAAAGCATGTAAGAATTCTTTGACTTCATCCTTAGCTGCAATGGTGAAGGCAAATAATTTTCTGTTTTCATCTGCCAATGCGATATAACATAAATCAGCGAATCCATCGACAATATACTCAGGAATTTTCTTCAGGACCTCCATGATCTCCATGGAATTTAAAACTTCCTTACTAGTTTTAGCGATCAGTGAGATCTCTTTAAGGTGGCGTTTTTCATTTTGAAGGTGTTTATTTACGTCTGAGACTAACCTCATGTATTCAATGGCAAAAGTAGTGGCCGTGGTCATTTCTTGCACCAGCGACCTTTCAAATTCATTTGGAACCCTTACCTTTCTAAAATACATGGCAAAGGTACCTAAAACCTTTCCATCAGACGAAAGTATCGGATTAGACCAACAGGCACGAAGACCAAAAGGCTCGGCCAGGTGTCTATAATTGTTCCAAAGGAGGTCATGTTCAATATCAGAAACAACAACCATTTTCTTGGTATATGCGGCTGTGCCACAAGATCCAGCTGTCGGTCCGATAGCAAGTCCTATCAAGCTATTAATGTACTCGTTCGGAAGAGATGGACTTGTACCCTTTTCGATGTGCTTCCCTTCTTCATCAAGTAGGAGAATTGATGAAGACATTCCATCGATAAGATTTTCAACAGGAACTAAAAGTTCGCACAGTGCTTTTTCGAGTGAAGCCCCTTGACTCAAGCACTTATAAGCGTTGTTCATGGACGATAAAATCGTCTCCTGCTTTTTCTTGAGAGTGACATCTCTAAATTGTCCAATGGCACCGAAATAGCTTCCATTCTCATCATATAAGGGATTAGCTGAGATCATAGTCCAAAGAGGTAAATTGTCGGCACGAAGAAAACGCCATTCAACAGATTCGACAGTCACACCATTTTTTCTTTCTTCATGGAGATTATTAAATGACCTAATGTCATCTTCATAAAGAAAGTCTTTGATATTTTTTGTTTTAAGTTCATCCGCAGTGAGACCGAGCATTTTGGCCATGGCATTGTTGGCATAGAGAGTGTTATTTGCCTCATCAATGATCCAAATCCCCTCTCCCGAGTTCTCAACTATCTGCTTATAGAGATTTTCGGTGAGTTTCATTTTAGCCTTTGTAATGCCTTTTCACAGCACTCAACAGAGTTTCAAGCTCTAGAGGTTTTTGAACAAACTCCGTGCACTCAATGTTAATCGCCCTTTCGGAATAGGCCGAGATGACAACGATAGGGATGTCTTTATAGGAATCTAATTTTTTTATTTCTTCCACAAACTCCCAACCATTCATGATGGGCATCATAAGATCAAGAAGGATGAGGCCAGGATTCAGCTGAGGAAGTAAATCAAGTGCTTCCCTGCCATTATTTGCCGAGACGACTTTGTACCCCTCAAATTCGAGGGCGAGCATGAGTACGTCTTGAATATTAGCATCATCCTCTACGATGAGGATTTCCTTTTGAGTCATTAATAAATATTACTTCTTAGAAAAAGAAGAGTCTCCTGAATTTAATATTCTTAACGCAGATAGAATTCAAAGGAACAGTCTCCTTTACCGTTGTAACACAGCTCAGGTCCCATGTGGTTATTATAGTAAGGTACAAGAGCGTTACTGCCACCATTAAAAGCGATATTAAGGGCATCAGAGGTAGCATAGTCATCATTACCTCCAGGAACACCGCAGCCCGCTGTGCGTGAAGTATGAAGCAACGTCCCTGAACAGCGGGCCACGTTATAATCCCAAACGCCCATGCCAACATCTATGAATGGCGACCCGACGTAAACCGGCGCCTTAAGCATGGCATCAGTAGTTCCAACTATTTTAGAAAAGTTTTCGGGATTTATGGAAGCCGCACCCGTAGCAACAGTCATACCGATTTGATCTCTTCGGTAAGTATTAGCAAAAAAATCATTAGGTACAGTTGCCGCTGTTATAGCACCATTGGAGTAGGCCACTCGAGTCCAACCACCACCAGAGGTTGTCATATCACAATACACTCTTAATGGATGTTCTCCACCTACTCCGTCAGGATCAATAATATAAAAACCATCCCCAGTGGAAAGTCCTGCGCTCAGAATTTCTTTGCAGCTTCGTTTAGTAAAATGCCCTTCTGAGCGGCGGGTCCACAGACGTACTTGGCTGACTCCCACACTTCCAGGAGCAACATCTTCTGATGCAGGAATACCCGTTGGGGTACCCCAAACGCCAACAGCACCGATTCCATAAAACCAGTTCCCATGATTAACGGAGCCGTCCATCAAGCTACTTGTACAACCTTGGGCACAGTTCCGTTCCAAACCACCCCAAAAGTTCGATGTACTCTGAATAGAAAGTGGGACATAGCCTCCAACAGGTTGGTCAACAGTCGGATTCGTTTTTTGAATCCAGATGTTTCTCTTAAGATATCCGGGCCAGTTGATTCTAAAAATATAACGATCATTAGCTTTAAAATCATCAAGTCGATTGAGTATTGAATATTTATTGTTCAGAGGAGAACCTGGATTAATGTTATAGGCTTCCATCGCTGTGGTAAATAAGCCTGCGGCCATATGATGATTAAAGACTAGCGTCCATCCGCCACCATCAGTTGTCATGTCACAGTAAACCTGAATAGAGGATCCGGAATTTGTCGGATCAACCCAGTAGAGACCGTCGCCGGTAGATTTTCCGTATTCCAAAATTTCCTGACAATCTCTTGGTTCTCTTAGAAGAAATGAATCATCTCTCACCCAAAGTTGCGATTGGTTGACTCCTCCCGCTAAAACAGAAGTTGCTGAAGGAATACCACCTGACCAAGGGGTAATTGTTCCGGTTGAATACCAACGGTCACTATGAGATATAGATCCATCAATAAAACTAGCGTTACAAGAATAGGTACAGTTTCTTTCAAGACCGCCCCAGAAGTTGCTACTCGCTTGAATGCTGATAGGGACATAACCGGCGACTGGCTGATCGACAGAAGGATCAGTACGTTGTTGCCAAATGTTTCTTGGAGCGTAGCCTGGCCAGTTAATTTTAAAAGTAAAATTCCCTTTTAGAGACCTAAACTTTTCTGTATGAGTAAGTATGGAGTAAAGATCTGCCATTGGATTATTTTCATTATGAAGAGCTGCCTGAGTTACATCCGAAAAAAATCCACCTGTATCAATTTTTTGATTAAATAGAAGCGTCCAGCCTCCACCATCAGTGGTCATATCACAATAGGCGAAAAGTGGATTAGTCCCTCCGGCCCCATCAGGATCAATCCAATACTGACCAGAAGGAGCAAGTGGGAATTTGGATTTAATTTCAGAACAATTGGAAAGATAGTCATACTCGCGCACATACATCCAGCCATTCCCTGCACCTTGACCATCGGCCGTCCCCCATGCTCCGGCTGAACCGTTCCAGTAAGCTCCATTATAGTAGGAGCCATGAGCTTCACCACCGCCCATAATGTACCCACTCCAGCAAGCACTGAACCACCATGGACCATTGTCGAATTGATTTGAACAACTCGAAGAGAAGATATCATTTTCTAAATCATAAGTTGAAAGAGGAAGAAGTGAACTGAAGTGATAGTCAAAAACTCTGGGAAGAGTAGATCCTACTATGTGATTTAGATTACTGGCCGTCATAACAAACAGTTTTGAATTGTTACTTCGTTTTAAATTAAATTTGGCATTTTGAGCGGCCGGCTGACCGTAATCGGTGGCCCACTCATACCTCATTTCCAGATTCTTATTATGGCCAGTGATTCTTGACCTCCAATCAATCCCGATGAAATAGTTAAAGGCTTCTTTATTATTACCTAAATAACCGCAACCAGTTCCTGCTCCATTGGCCTGAGAACATAAAGGAGTCGTTGTGGTGGCCCCGACCCAATTTAAATTCTTGGTTTGTTTATTCGTACCCCCTCGCGTATTCGACCACACGAGGGTCCAGCCGCCACCGTCCGTCGTCATATCACAGTAGACGTCGAAAGCAGGATATCCACCACTGACACCATCCGTGTCGATGGTGTATTTCCCACTAGTAGCAGCAGGATTGGCCTTCTTAATATCCAGACAAGAGCGATAAGTGGCATCACAATTAGAAAGAGACATCCCCGCTGGAGGACTCGCCACAAAACTATTCCATTCGGCTGCGGCCTTAGCGCCAATAAAGAAATGATAACTAGCGGTACCGTTATTAACCTTCTTACAAGTGCCATGTTCATTGATTCTGACAGTCGTTCCCTGAGGGAC
Source organism: Pseudomonadota bacterium (assembly GCA_023432655.1). Classification (GTDB taxonomy): domain Bacteria; phylum Bdellovibrionota; class Bacteriovoracia; order Bacteriovoracales; family Bacteriovoracaceae; genus Peredibacter. The sequence continues at coordinate 6,160 of JAEYUK010000215.1, forward strand.
AATATAGCCCGCCCCCTGGTTACCGACTCCCAGAGCATTCATGGACAATGTAAGAAATGAGAACAGTAAGAGATTTTTCATCTTATTTTATTTTAAGATGTTTTTTTATTAGCTCAATATCTTCTTTGAGCTTTTTATTTTCATCTTTAAGTGAAGCCACTTCACGTTCTAGTTCTTTTACTCTGGTATTCATCCCTTGATTCATGGTCATGAATAGTTTTTGATTTTCTTCCAGCTTTTGGTGATGCTCTTTGAAAGCTTCTACTAAGAGTGCTACGACGTTCCCGTATTTGACCGCCTTAATGCCATCAACCTCAGACGTCACTACCAGATTCGGTTCAACAGCTTCTACTTCTTGAGCAATAAAACCAATTTCATGCTTTCCGTCTTGCTTCCAATCGAATTCAACACCTCGAAGGGCGAGAACCTTTTCAGAAGAGTTTTCAATTGTTTCGATGTTTTCTTTTAAACGGCGATCAGATGTATATAAGTAAGCTGTGGCCTTCACGTTACCGGCAACATCTAATCTTTCAGAGGGAGCAACTGAACCTATTCCTAGAAGACCAGTGGTCGTTAACACCATTTTGTTCCCACTATTATAAAAACCTAAATCAGTCGATCCCGGATTGCCCGCTCCCGTTCCAATGACCCAAGAGGTTCCGTTGGCCACAGAGTAGTATTCTGCCTGGGCACCAGCACCAGCAGCTTCGACTCGGATTTGAGTATTAGTACCGGATTGCACGTGGAATTGACTAACCGGTGAAGCCGTTCCCACACCCACACGACCATCTCCACGCACGACAAAACGGCTGTTACCATTTGAACGAGCATTAAAAATGTACGTTGCAGCGTCAGTAGATGCAGTATAAACCTGAAGACCATTGGCATTTGTCTGTGTACCAGAGTTAAAAAAGCTGGCAACATAACCTCCGGCAGTGACTTGCCAATTCATTCCACCGGGTCCGATGCCGCTTCCATTTGGTGCAGCAAGAGTTCCAGTATCACCAAGATTAATGGAGGTATTGGCGAGTAGACCAGAAGGTGAAGAAGTTCCAATCCCCACTTGTCCAGCAGTATAGGAAATATTATTTGAACCATCTTTAATCCACTGACCATTGCTTCCCAGTGTCGCAAGTTCACTGTCATTAGAAGATATTTGACCTTGAAGTTTTCCCAATGCCTGTACAAGAGAATCAGTGGCCGTAAGCCCAGCCGACGGAAGCGGCACGTAGGATGTCATAAGCGTTGACTGCATCAGCGCCGAAG
>JAEYUK010000221.1 GCA_023432655.1 Pseudomonadota bacterium
GGCCCTGGAGAAAGCAAGAAAACAGAAGCTTTCCTTCACGCCAGGTCCTCTTTTTTCTGCGACTAAACAATTCAATTCCTATTTGCGCATAAACTGTGCTCACGACTTCACAGAAGAAAGAAACAACCAACTGGTCAAATTATGTCAGATATTAAATACCAAATAACCAACAAACCTAATCACTTCCTGGCCTACGTCACGTAGCAAATTTGTCATTAGTCCGGGCCTGGGCCTATAGTGAGGGTGTGAAAAAGACCATCCTTAAAACTGGTAAAAACTGCTGGCGAATTTGTAATATTGAGAAACTCTCTCTACTCGTGGATTCTCAAAATTATTATCAGGCATTTTTAGAGTGCAGTAAAAAAGCAGGTCAAAGCCTTCACATCGCCGGATGGGAAATAGATGCGAGAATGTTGATTGATCCCACAAATCAAAGGCCTGATCTATCATTTCGACAGTTTCTCAACCAAATATCCGATAAAGTTGTCGATATCCATCTACTATCCTGGAAGGCCCCATTCTATTTACGCTTTGGCCGCGAGCGTTTTGCAGGTCTAAAATGGAAATTAAAAGCTTCGTCTAAAATTAAATTCACCCATAATAGATACCCATATTTTTTTGGTTCCTTCCATGAAAAAATCGCGATCATTGATCAAAAGTGTGCTTTCATGGGCGGCATTGATATCGCTAAAATGAGATGGGACACTTGCGGTCATGAGGTCATTAATGAATGTAGACGCGATTGGAATGGCAAATACTACAATCCCATTCATGATCTGCAATTTGTGCTCAGTGGCCCCATCATTAAGGATTTTTCAGAATTTATACAGAAGAGATCTGAGAAGAATTTATTTTTCACACAACAATCTCCTTCCATTTCGACTCCTCTTTGGCCAGATTCCTTTTCTCCTGAAATTCATCACATCAAAGGGGCGATTTCCAGAACCGATGCAAAAGAACGAGTTTATGAAATTGAAGACCTTTACGTTGACGCCATCAGGAGTGCTGAAAAATTTATTCTTATAGAGAATCAATACTTCTCACACCACGGTATTATAAGAGAACTGGCCAATCAACTGCAAAAGAAAGAGGGACCGGAAGTTGTTATTATTCTTCCCATCAATTACCGGGGTAAATTTGAAAGAGCGATTTATCTAACTCAGAGAAACCGCGCTATGAAAACACTCAAAGCATCTGATCATTATGGCCGTCTTAGATTCTATTATCCCGAAAACTCATCTCCACAAAATTTCATTGTCGTCCATTCAAAGTACATGGTGGTCGACAATACATTCATAACTCTGGGATCTGCTAATCTTAACTACAGATCAATGAGGGTTGATAGGGAAATCAATTTAGGCATAGATGGTCACTCCAAGGGTGGAATCCAACAATTCATCGAGAGGAGTGTGTCCCGTGTTATGGCAGACCATTTAGGGATAGAAGAAAGCGAATTCTTAAGGACCTTCAATGAGAAAGAATCATTTATAAAGACCATCGAAACCCTAAGAAACAATAATTTAAAAACTTTGAATGAAATACCCTACGTCAAAGTTCCTCTTAAAATCTGGGTTCTAAATTTTCTCTACCCCATAGTGGATATAAAAAAGGCCGTACCAAAAAGCTATTTCTATTTCATCATCGGAAGCTTCATCATAATCTTTCTTTTAACGGTCAAGGTCATCAATGGAAGTGAGTAGAAAGAGAATTACGCAAAAGATAACTCCTTTCATTACATTTGGATTTTTCTGTCTTGTGTTTTTTCTTCTTTACCAGGCCCTATCCGAAATTAAATTCACTGATGTAAAGATGGCCTTCGTGAAATTCAATTTTTTTGAATTGTTACCAATTCTCATCCTGGTTCTTATTAACTTCTTAGTTCTAGGGAGTTTCGATTTCCTGGGGCTCCGCTATTTTGATGTTAAAAAGATTCATCCAGCCAAAATTTACTGGAGTGCTATAACCTGTTACGCCTTCACTCTCAACCTTGGGGCCTTCGTTGGAGGATTAGGTTTAAGATACCGTATCTATCGAGGTTGGGATATCCCACTCGGAACGATAACAAAAGTTATTATGTTTTCAACCTTAGGGAACTGGATTGGGCACGTACTTCTACTTTCTCTCACAATGCTCTTTTATGCCCCTCAGGTAAAAGTACTAACAACACTTCCTCTTATAAGTATCTACAGTGTTGGTGCTCTAGGAAGCTGTGCCATCATTCTTTATTTTGTTCTTTGTTACAGAAGAACAGAGATGACTTTCAAAAAGGAAAAGTTCATCTTTCCACCACTGCCCTTGGCCTTACTACAATTAACATTGTCCCTTATTCAATGGTCAATTTTGGCGCTAATTATCAAGACCCTCATCACCCAAATCGGCTCTAAAGCAGATTTCACTCAGGTTCTTTTTACCTACCTCTTAACGGGTCTGGCCGGGGTTTTAACCCATATTCCTGCAGGGCTGGGTATACATGAAACTATTTTCCTTAAAATGAACTTCGAGATATCTCCGAGTAATATCATTGCGGTTCTTATTGCTTTTCGTCTTTTGTACTACCTGATCCCTTTACTAATAGCAGCTCCAGGTTATTTTATTCTGGAGCTTTATCAAAAGCGAAGGGACTTGCGGAAATTTTAAGATTTCATGTGTAAGAAAATTGCTAAAATTTTCGTTGAGTTTCCCTCGATAAAAGGAGCAACTATGACAGCAAAAAGATCAAGTCGACAAAGCAAAACAACTTCTCCAATAAAAAAAACAAGGGCCAAAAGAAGTTCATCCAGACCGATAAAAGAAAAACTCAACTTTGAACGTAAAAACTATGAGAGTACTGCCAGAGAGTACAAGGATGCTCTTTGGGAATTCATGAACAGGCCCGGAGTGAAGTACTTTGCCGGAGGGCTTGCGACCGCAGTGCTGGCACGTCTGGCCAGTGGAATATCTGAAAGATACCCTGAAATATCCAAGTTCTTAAAAGAAAATATCGAGAACATGGAAACCAAACTCAGTGAGTTCCGTAGCGAGGACCGAGAAGAACCTCTTCACCACTAAAAAACTTCAGGGCCGGTGTACTGACTCACCGGCCTTGCTCATAAGTATGTTTCAAAGAATTTTTTTAATAATCTCTGGCCATCTCGTATGCCAACACTGACTTCGTCAGAGTTAAGTATTCCTATGTCATGATCACAGAAATACAAAGAGGCTTCCGGATGGGCCTGAGTGGTAAGCATAGGGAGTGTTTTATGAATGACAATGTCATGAGGGAGTCCAGTACCTACGGATAAAAGATCAGGCCCTAGAGATTTAACGGTTTGTTTGTGCGTGACAGGGAGGTTAAAGATTTCACCTTTTTTAAAATTCCCAAAATCTTGTGTTAAGGTGATTTCTCTTAAACCTTTAATCTTCTCCCCCGACTCGTAATGATCTTCCACCACTGATCCAAAAGCATGACAAAGAATTTGGTGTCCGAAACAGGCCCCTAGCATGGGCTTACCTTTCTTTAATTCATTAACAAGGAACTCGGCCAAGGGGGCATGCCAAACCAAAGGTTCTGTGACATTAGAGGCAGATCCACCGACAAAATAGGCATCAATTCGTGAAGCATCAGAGAGGAGGGACTTTAGCCCCAGCTTATCAGGAGCATAATAAACGAAGGGTACGTTCAGTAGATCCACAAGACCATTAAAACAGTGGGCCGCAGGAGAAACCAAATAGGGATCAATGAAAGCTATACGTTGAATTTTTTTCATATCCAAATCCTAATCATTCTTCTCTGCATTAGCAAGGTCGTCAATTGTGTGGAGCACTTTTTGCAATAAGGAGGCAGTTACTTTTTAAAGGAGAAAAACCTATGGCATTTTTATTAACTCTGGCTTCTTTAATAAGCTTTCTGAGTTTTTCTGATGCTCAAGCTGCTACCTATTGGGGCAAAAGAGTTTCGGTCGGGAAAGGGTATGCTCAGACTTATATTGAAGTGAACAATAAAAAACTCGAGTCCTTTGGAATTGGACTTTCCCCCTCTGCTTTAAAAGGATTACCCCATCACATGAAGGAGTATCAACTTCCTCTCCCTAATTATAAGGTTTCCCCCTATAAACTTATAACTATTGATTGGAACCCTCAGGGCCACGAGCCCGGCGGAGTCTACGACCGGCCACATTTTGATTACCATTTCTACTTAATTTCAAATACGGCCCGCAAGAAAATATCATGTCAGGGAAATGATGCCGCTATTTGCATAAAGAATCCCGAAGAAAGAAAGCTCCCAAGTAATTATGCGCCTACTCCTGAAGGAGTACCGCAAATGGGCTGGCATTGGGTAGACCTGCTCTCCCCTGAATTCAATGGAGGCATTTTTACCAGAACATTTATTTACGGATATTATGATGGTGGACTTATTTTTATTGAGCCTATGGTTACGACTGAATATTTAAAATCGAAGGTCACTTCACACAATAACATCCGCCAACCGGAGTTATATCCTTTTGAAGGAGAATATCCGTCAAGCTACAAAGTTTTCTATGACCAGACACTAAAACTTCATAAAGTTGAACTAACTAATTTTAATCGTCCTTTGGAATAGAGCATGTCAAAACCGCTTGAAGACTATGGTCTTATCAGCAATTGCTTAAGCGCCGCCTTAGTAGGGAAAGATGGTTCAATCGATTGGCTCTGTCTTCCCTGCTTTGACTCTGCGGCCTGTTTTGCTTCTCTTTTAGGAAATAAAGAGAATGGCCATTGGAAAATTTCCCCTGCAGAAGATTATAAAATATCAAGGCGCTACATTGAAGAGAGCATGGTTTTAGAAACTCTTTTTGAAACTTCTCGCGGTAGCTGCAAGCTTATTGATTGCATGTTGATTGGTGAAGATCATCCGACTTTAGTCCGCTCCATACAGGGCCTTACGGGTGAAGTAGAGATGCAAATGGAATTCATTGTGAGATTTGATTATGGAAGTATCGTCCCTTGGGTAAGAAGGAATAAAAACAGTGACGGCATCCATGCTATCGCAGGTCCGGACGGTTTAGTTTTATACTCCCCTATAACTCTCCAGGGAGAAAACCTTCACACTCTGGGTAAGTTCATTTGCCAAGCGGGGCAGGAAATAAATTTCAATATCATATGGTATGATTCTCACAATACCATTCCACCAAATATATCTAAGCCCACAAAAAAAATTCAAGCAACGATAGATTGGTGGAAAAAATGGTGTTCTCATAACACCTATAATGGATTTCATTCCGAAGAGGTTCTACGTTCACTTATTACACTCAAAGGTCTTACTTATCATCCTACGGGTGCCATTGTCGCAGCTCCCACAACTTCCCTACCCGAATCATTAGGAGGAAGTCGAAACTGGGATTACCGCTTTGGTTGGATCCGGGATTCAAGTTTTACTTTAATGGCCTTATTAAGAGCGGGTTATGCTGAAGAGGCTTCTCGATGGAATGAGTGGCTACTGCGGGCCGTGGCCGGAACCTCTTCTCAGCTCAATATCATGTATGGGATCAGAGCTGAACGGCGGCTTACAGAAATTGAACTGCCCTGGCTGGATGGTTATGAGAATTCACGTCCTGTTAGAACAGGGAATGCGGCCTATAAGCAGTTTCAACTCGATGTCTACGGAGAGCTCGTGGCCACCGGCTATGTGGGGCGACATTACGGACTTAAATTTAACGAGGATGCCTGGAGGATTGAGGCCAATGCTATCAAGTATATTTGTGAACATTGGACAGAGCCAGATGAAGGAATCTGGGAAGTGCGAGGAAAGTCACGGCAATTTACTCACTCGAAACTTATGGCATGGGTGGCCCTTAAATACGCTATTGAAAGTGTAGAGAAACATGGAGTAACAGGTGACATCAATTATTGGAGAATCATTTGCGAAAAAATCCATCAAGACATTTGCTCAAAAGGATTTGATCAAGAGCTTAATGCCTTCGTTCAGTATTATGGATCAAAGGAACTGGACGCCAGCCTTCTTATGATGGGTCTCGTAGGCTTTTTACCAATGGATGACCCAAGGATTATCGGAACAGTAGAGGCCATAAGGAAGACTCTTAGTAGAGATGGATTTCTACTTAGATATCTTCCAAATCCAGATTTGGATGGACTTACCGGGGTTGAAGGCTGTTTTATCCCCTGCTCTTTTTGGTTAGTCAGAAATTTAATTCTTATGGGAAGAAAAGAGGAAGCTTTGGAGCTCTACGAAAAGTTATGCTCCACTAAGAACGATCTGGGTCTCTTCGCTGAAGAGTATTCGACGTTTCATAAACGCATGGTAGGTAATTTTCCCCAGGCCTTTACACATATCAGTCACATCAATGCAGCGATGGAACTTAACAGGTTTTTGTAGGAGGTTTTTATGATTAAGATTGGAATAATAACAGGAAGCACTCGTCCCAATAGAGTAAATCTGGATGTATCAAAATGGGTGTATGAACAGGCAAAAGAAAGAACCGACGCAAGCTTTGAGCTGGTAGACATCATGGATTACAATCTACCTCTATTGGATGAATCCATTCCCCCGGCAATGGGACAATATTCACAGCCTCATACAAAAAAATGGGCCGCGAAAATTAGCACATTCGATGCGTTCATTTTTGTTCACCCTGAATACAAT
>JAEYUK010000296.1 GCA_023432655.1 Pseudomonadota bacterium
GCTCTCTACCCCTTGTATCGGAGCAATAATATCCCGGGCCTTTTCTCCATAATTAAAAAGAGTTTGTAAATCATCTCCATAAATTCTCAAACTAATGTCGGCCCGGGATCCCTCGAGCATTTCATTAAACCTCATGGCGATAGGCTGAGTATTTGAGATCTCCTCTTGTGGAAACATTTCTTGAAGTTCAGTGAGGAGTGCTTCTGTTAGTTTTTCTTTACTATCAAAGCGCCATTTAGAACGATCTTTTTCGAGAATCAGAAATGTATCAGCAAGATTAACCCCCATGGGATCTGTTGCAGACTCCGGAGTTCCCAGACGTGCAAAGACTTCTTTAATTTCAGGGAATGACTTAAGTGCCTTTTCCAGAATAAGTTGCTCGTTAACTGAGGCGTCAATCCCGATAGTGGCAGATCTCGTGACCCCTAAAACAATATCTCCCTCATCTAATTCAGGAATAAAATCTGAACCAAGATGGGTCACAATGTACCCGGCGACAATGAGAAGAACTACTGCGCCACTAAAAAAAGCAGGCGATTTTGACAAGACAAAATCAAAAGCAGGAATAAAGATGGCCTTGATCTTCTTAAAGAACCAGGTGTCGTGATCTTTCTCACTAGGATCAACTTTAAGAAACATATCAGACAGAATTGGCATAACCACAATGGCGGTAATAAGAGACACACCTAGGGCCATTAAAACTGTCATGGCCATCGGGCGGAACATTTTCCCCTCAACTCCTTCCAAAGTAAGAATGGGTAGATAAACGGCCATAATAAGAAGAATACCTGCGATAACTGGCGGCATAACTTCCATACAAGTCTCTTTAATCAGTTGAGTTTTACTCTTGTTAGCGCGATCGATGGCAAGTTTTGCAAGAATCGATTCCACAATCACCACCGATCCATCCACCAATAGCCCAAAGTCAATAGCACCTAGACTCATTAGGTTTCCGGTTATTCCAAAGAGAGTCATGCCTTTTAAAGCTACGATCATGGAAATCGGTATCGCCAGAGTAACAATGAGGGCCGCCTTGAAATTACCGAGAAGGAAAAGGAGAACAAGAATAACCAATATCGCCCCTTCAACCAGGGAAGTAGTGACCGTTTTAATAGTATTATCAACCAGGAACTTACGAGTATAGAGAGGGATTAAAGAAACTCCTTCCGGAAGTTTTAAGTCTTTTAAGGCCTCTTCAACACCTTCCACTACTTTTTTTCCATTGGCACCAACTCGCATGAGAACAGTCCCTAAGACTGCTTGCTTACCCCAATGAGTCGCAGCTCCAACACGGAGTGAATGATCCACGCGGACATCTGCCACATCTGAAACATAAATGGGCCTACCAGAGGGAGAAATGCCTAAGGACAATGCGGATATAGTCTCTAAACTTGCCATCACCGGATAAGTTCTGACGATAACTTGTTCTTTATTTGTTTGAATGTACCCGCCTCCAGCACTTACCCCAATGGATTGAAGCTTGGTTAGAAGCTGCTGGATGGTTATTCCCAAACTCTCCATCTTATTGGGAAAAAAATTAATATGGATCTGCTTTACAAAACCACCATTGGAATCGACATCGGCGACCCCTGAAACTTTTTTCAAGTGGGGCTTAATAGTGTAGTCCTGAAGCGTTGTGAGTTCCGTCAGGCGCTCTTTCTCAGTGAGATGAAACAGAGGTGAAGACTCATCAACCTCCAGAGTATACATGTAGACTTCACCTAGACCAGTTGAGATTGGGGCCAGTTCAACCTTGACATCATTTGGTAATGGGACAGAACTGACTCTTTCAGAAACTTGTTGGCGGGCCCAATAAAGATCCGTTCCTTCTTCAAAAATTAAAGTCACCTGGGAGAGACCAAATTTAGAAATGGACCTCATATCAGTAAGACCAGGCACCCCGGATAATTCAACCTCCAGATTTCTCGTCACCTGCAGTTCAATATTCTCTGGATCAAGAGCATTGGTTTTAACATTCACCACGACCTGAACATTGGTTATATCAGGAACGGCATCAATCGCCAGATCTTTAATCCCCATGCCCGCCCAGATGATGACACCAAGACCGATCACAAGAACGGTGGCCTTATTCCGTAAGATGATATTTAGAAAAGAATTCATTTAACTTCCAATTTCTTGCCGCTCAGAAGATTTATTTCTGATAGGGCCGTAAAGTAATTCAAATAAGAATGGTAGGACATATCAACTGCTTCATGTATTTGGGTATCGGTCTCAAGGAAAGTGAGGACATCGATCCTCCCCTTTTTAAAAGCATCCTCGGCAAGTTTAAATCTCTCTTCTTGCTGTTTTATTTTTCCAATTTTAAAAATTTCCATACTGCGATAAGAAGAAATTAATTTCTGATAGCTCTGATTAAATTCCGAAACTGATTCATAAATGGCGAGTTTTTTTCCGGCCTCTTTCATCCTGGCGTTAGCTCGGGCCACCTCCAGGGAATGCTGATTTCGATCAACTATGGGGATCACCACAGCGACGCTGGCATGGAGGAAACGATTCACCGGCGCCAGGCGCTCTTCGCGATAGTTGGCCCCAACAATAATGTCAGGTTTTGCTTGATAACGGGCCTCTTCTACCTGACTATGGGCCAGTTCTTCGAGTTTTAGCGAGCGCTTGTATCTGGGATTATTTTCCAATTGAGAGAGATAATCACTTTTTGGAAGAGGGGCCTGTATTACCCAAGGGACCTTCACTAAAATTGCGTCTTGTCCGGTAAGAAAGGTTAATTGTTCACTGATATTCTTCCTTCTGGACTCCAGATCAAACATTTGAACTTCTACTAAATTAATCTGTGTTTCAATCAAGTCTTTTTCAAGCTGCTGCTTCGGCGAAGGTAAGGGCCTTGAAGTTAAGTAACGATGAATAATTGAAAAACGTTTTTTGCGATCCCCGTGATGTTTTTCCAGCTCAGTCATCATGGCCAGTTCAATCGCAAGTAGAGAAACCGAGTGATGAACCAAAAGCTTGGATTCTTCAAGATCAACTTCGGAAATTTTTTCCAAAATCTTTGCTGAGTTAATTCCCGCCTGTCGCTTACCGGGCCATGGAATAGGTTGCCCTAAAGTAAACTCCAGGGCACTCCCACTTTGGGTACCGGCCTTTACCGATCCGGCCATTACTGACAAAGTCGGATTACTTAAAAGGGCCGTTTGAGACACTTGATGTTTGGAAGCCTGGGCATTCTCTAAACTCATTTTTATTAACGGTGCTCGCTCTTCTGCAAACACTGCCAACTCTTCTGGCCCAAAAGTCCGGGTAAAAGCGAAACTGATGCTGATTAAAATAAATAGGAAAATATTCATGTTCTGAAACTACTAAAGAAAATGAATATTTCCTATAGGACAAATGTCTAAAACTTAGAGATTTAAGAAGGTAAGACGCTCCCGATCTAAATATCGTGTTATATAACTTTCGTTCTAT
>JAEYUK010000010.1 GCA_023432655.1 Pseudomonadota bacterium
ACCGTATCTTCTATGACATCGGCCACCGCACTTTCCATGACATCCGGCGAAGCTCCTGGCCAGTCAACCTGGATGGTCACGACCGGGAAATCCACATCAGGTAATTGGCCAATTCCCATTCTTAAAAGGGAGATTGAACCAAACACTAATAGTCCCGCCATTAACATCCAAGTAAAGACCGGTCTTTTAATTGAAAGATCTGAAATGGCCATGAGTGATTATAAAGGGGAAGAAAGTATAAGATTAGGCAGGTAGCAAAAACTCTTTTATAATGAAGTGATAAGGATATTAGATGGAAAATATGTTTTTTAAGGCCTTCATCTCTTTGTTTATCGCAATTGATGCTTTGGGAGCATTACCCTTTTTAGTTGGACTAACAAAGAATCTGACTAAAGAGGAAAGGAAAAGTCTGGTCTATCGGGCAACGGGTTCAGCTTTTGCCATAGGTCTTACTTTTATTTTTGGTGGCCGTGCCATTTTTAACTTCATGGGTATTACCGAAAGTGATTTCCGAGTCGCAGGTGGGCTACTTTTGATAGTGTTTTCCATTCGTGATCTTCTTGATTCCTCCAGTCACAAGGGGGCCCAGGCGCCGACGAGAGTTGGAATTGTCCCCATTGCTGTGCCTTTAATGATGGGCCCCGCGGCCTTGGCCACTTTAATGGTAGGAACTGAGCAGTATGGTTTAATGATCACCTTACTCAGTCTCGTGATTAATCTTGGAATTGTTTTAGTTCTTTTCTCTCAAGCATCCGCCATTTTAAAAGTGTTGGGGAATGACGTAAGTGATGCCATTAATAAAATCTTTTCGCTTTTAATTGCAGCGATCGGAGTTATGTTGGTGAGGTCAGGATTAATTGAAATGTTTAATTTAATCTAAGCGAAGCTTTTTATTCCGACCTATTTGGAAGAAAATCCATGCGGATGTCCAGGTGAGAGCACCCATACAAATAAAGGTCAAATGGAAAGCTTCAATTTTGCTTCTTTCTTCCATAAGGGCATGAATGAGAGATCCGGCAATCCCCACTGAAAAACTCATTGCCATCATTTGTACAATCGAAAAAAGAGTGTTCCCATGGCTGGAAACTTCTCTGGTTAAATCCTTCATCGTCAGAGTGTTCATGGCAGTAAACTGCATGGAATTAAAAATACCGAAAAGAAAAAAGAGGATAAATCTTAAGTACTGAGTCTCGGAAGTTTCAAGAAAAGTAAATGAACCGATGGATGCTCCCACCAGGAAGGTGTTAGCAATAAGAAACTTCTTATAGCCCAGGAGTTGAACCATAGGTGAGACCAATCTCTTGGCAAGAATGGCCGCAATGGCAATGGGAAGCATCGCTAGCCCCGATTCCAGAGGGGATAAACCTAAACAGAGCTGCATAAAAAGAGGAAGAAGAAAGGTGATACTGGTAGAACCCAGACGGGAAAAAATATTTCCCAGAATACCGATACTAAAAGTTCTTGTTTCAAAAAGTTTTAGTGAAATAAGCGGGTTGGGTATTTTTAGAGCGCGTATAATATAGGCCGCTAAAGCGGCAATTCCGAAGACAAAAAGAAAGTATCCGAAGGAATGGGAAATTTGATTAAAAGTGATTCCTTCTAAGGCAAGTGACACACAAACCATGAAGAGGGCCATCTGCAGAAACCCTAAAAAATCAAAGGAGCGTTTCCGGATGTAGTCATCGGCCGGCATCGCCTTATAAGTAGCAAAACAACCAAGAATCCCAATAGGTATGTTCACTAAAAAGATCCAGTGCCAACTTAAAGTTTCTGATATCAGCCCTCCTAAAGTTGGTCCAATCAAAGGGCCAATTAAGGCCGGCATAGTCACAAAACTAAGTGCAGGTAAGTATCTCTCTCCAGGGAAGGCGCGAAGGACCGCCAGACGTCCCACGGGAAGAAGCATCGAGCCTCCTGCGGCCTGAAGAATTCTCGCCAGGACTAAAGTCGTAAGTGTGGGTGCCAAGGCACAAAACAATGAACCTAATGTGAAAATGAGAATGGCACTTAGATAGACTCGTCTTGTACCGAAGCGGTCAGTGAGCCATCCGGACGCCGGGATGAAGACTGCGAGAGTGAGAGCATAAGATATCACCACTGATTGCATGGCGAGTGGACTTACCCCTAAGTCATGGGCCATGGTGGGAAGGGCCGTGTTCACAATAGTGGAATCCAGAGTTTCCATAAAGAAACCAATGGCCACTAACCACAATAGGGTATTTTTTGAGAAGCTCTCTTTCATGGGCCTACATTAACCCAATTCGCTGACTATTTAAGGCCTTTTCTTAAGTGTAAACACACAATAGCCCAGAAGAAGGGCCCCAATGGCAAAAATAGTATCGCCTGGTGCTCTCATCCATTTAAGGAAATTCATGAGATCTGTTTGTAGAAATTCGGCTGAACGAGCATACCACAGTCCATGTTCGACACTGGCGATTGTTTGCATCATTCCCACAGGTAAAAGACTCAAGAAGGCCATCGCAAAAAGACCTATGTTTATAAGCCATAATGACAAACCAAGAAGTTTGTTAGAAGTCCGTAGCTGTAATCCCATGGCCTTTAAGCAGAATAGCATGAGCCCTATACCCAGCATTCCATACACCCCAAATAAGGCCGTGTGACCATGAAGAGGAGTGGTGTTTAACCCTTGCATGTAATAAAGGGCAATCGGTGGATTTATCAAAAATCCAAATATTCCTGCTCCCAAAAAATTCCAGAAAGCGACAGAGATGAAACAATAAATAGGCCATTTGTATTCTTGAAGCCAAGTCGTTGATCGACTGATGGTGACGTTCTGATAAGCTTCGTAGCCAATTAAAACCAGTGGTACAACTTCCAAAGCACTGAAAGTCGCTCCCACTGCCATGACTGCCGTAGGTGTACCTGAAAAATAGAGATGGTGGAACGTTCCAAGAATACCACCTGTTAAGAATACAATTGTTGAAAAAAGCACTGTGGCGGTAGCAAAGGAAGTTTTAAGAATTCCCATTTTTACAAACAGGTAGGCTATGACCACAGTCGCGAAAACCTCAAAGAATCCTTCTACCCATAAATGCACAACCCACCAGCGCCAGTATTCGATGATGGCAAGGTTCGTGTGTCTTCCCCACATAAGGCCCGCGCCATAGAATAAAGCAATCGCGGCACAAGACATAAGAAAGAGGATTAGTAGATGTCGCCCTTCGGTTCCACTTTTAACCGCGGGCCAGATCGCTCGTAATACTAAGGCGAGCCATAGCCACAGCCCAATGAAGAGATAGATCTGCCAGAATCTTCCAAGATCCACATACTCTAAACCTTGGTGACCGAACCAGAAGTTAGGCCCCAGATCTAGTTGCTGGAGAATTGAAAGGTATTGTCCGCTGGAAGAACCAACGACAATGATCAATAAACTTATGAAAAGAAAATTCACTCCCAGGCGCTGAAACTTAGGCTCATGTCCCGAAATGGCCGGAGCGATATAAAGACCTGTGGCAAGCCATGAGGTAGCAATCCAATAAATTCCTAATTGCACGTGCCAGGTTCTGGTAATGGAATAAGGTAAATAATCGGCGAGAGGGAAGCCATAAAGTCCTGTTCCTTCCACGCCGTAGTGAGCAGTAACAACACCCATTATAATTTGAACGACAATGAGTGCAGTTACGACCCAGAAATACTTAAGTGTCGCCTTCATGGAAGGGGTTTGTTTCAGATTTTGAAAGGGGTCTAGTTTAGGAAGATGTTCTTCTCTGAATTCATCCTTTTCCTCCGAGACATAATAATAGGTGAGTACTCCAATCCCGAGTAACAGCAAAATAACACTAAATCCTGTCCAGATAATAAGTGAACTCGTAGGTGTGTTTCCGACGAGTTTTTCTGGTGGCCAGTTATTAGTGTAGGTAATGGTGTCACCGGGCCTATTAGTAACCGAAGCCCAGGAACTCCAGAAGAAAAAAGCGCTCATCTTTTTAGTTTTTTCAGGATCTTTCAGCGTATTTTTTGGCATGGCATAGGCTTCACGCAGATCATGGAG
>JAEYUK010000018.1 GCA_023432655.1 Pseudomonadota bacterium
ATTGGTGTGATGGAAGTTCCGAAAAATGAAACTTCTAAATACGGTATTGTTAAAGGTGAGATCGTTGATGAGAAAACCTTGCGCATGAATGGGATGGTGGAAAAACCAAAACCAGAAGAGGCCCCAACCAATCTTGCCACTCCGGGACGCTATATTTTAACTCCGGAAATTTTTGAAATCCTGGAGAATATCCCTCGTGGGGCCGGGAATGAATATCAGCTCACGGATGCCATCAATGTCCTTTGCGGCCGCCGGGATGTTTTTGCTTATCGTTTTGAGGGTGAACGTTATGACACCGGGAATGTTCACGGCTACCTGGATGCCACCATTGACTTTGCTCTAAAAGATCCCGAAATTCGTGATAAGTTCTTAGCTTCCCTTAAAGGTCGTCTCGGAAAATATGGATTAACTGTATGATGAAATTATCCCTTTCCCTTCTGGTTTTAGTATCAACGACCGCTTTCGGTTTTGTACCAACGGTTGAATCTTTGTTTCGACATGGATCGAATCCGGATGTTACCGCCAGCGGTATCACTCTTACTTTGAATGTGAAAAGAATCAATCAAGGGGAGAAATCGGATAACAATGTTACAGACGCCTCCTTACTCACAAGAGAGCGAGAGGAAGATTTTTATAAGGTCTTTTTCACGAAAAAAGATAATACCGTAAGAGTGGTTCAGGTTCGTTATAGTAACGGTGACTATTCTGATAAGAGTATTGAGCATAAACTCTATTTCCCGAACTTTACTTCCTATACTGTGCGTGCGGATTGGGAACAGGCGGAAAAAGGTCTCTTCTTCGGTGTTCTTCAGTCCCTGGCCTTAAACGACGGAGCTCCACTTTTAAAATATCTTAAATCTTTGGAAGTTCCGGTTAAGCTTAATGACGAAATCATTAACCGGGAAAAAGTGGAACTCTTAGCAAACTATAAGCGCTACTTAATCGTAACCGGTAAAGACCGAAACGCCCGTAAGACCGAAATTAATCCCCTTAAGCCGGATGACCGTGAGGCGAGAGAGCGCGCGGATAATATCATGGCCCAGCCGATGTACGTGGATACGGATCAGGTTAAGTTAGGAAGAGATGATGGAGATATTTCCTGGATAGTGAATGCCGGAGCTTTGGAAGCCGTCTTCTCTTACAAGATGCGAGATCTTAGTAAAGTTAAATTAAAGTCTCCGCTCGGTGAAATGGAAATGATCTTTAAAGATTACTGGCTTGCTAACGGCAGTCATTCGCTTCCGCGATTTATTCTCATTAGAAGTTTAAGTGGGGAAGTTTATCAGGTGGAACTCACAAATCTTAGACACTATTACGTGAAAGAAAGTGACTTTATTAAACAACTGAATGATTGGGATCAAACCCTTAGAGGAAAGGCCTCAACTGAAGTTCGACCGCCGTTTATGCTTTAATGAAAATTGCCCGCATTGCCGTTAACTATCCACTAAAAAATAATGGGCTTCTTTATTTCTATGAAGAGGCCCTGACACGCGGGCAAGTGGTGGAAGTTCCTCTTGGGAAAAGAACAGCTTTGGGCTGTGTCATCAGTGCCGATGAATCAAACTCTCAAGAATTAAAAGACACTCCCCTTGATAAAATTAAAACCGTTAAAAATCTGATACCTGACTGGAAACTAGAAGAAACGGAACTAAAACTCTTTGAGTGGATGGCCCAGTACTATCACTATAGTCTAGGTCAGCTTATTTTCGATTGCCTTCCCCATCATTTAAAGCGCCCGCGCGCCTTGGAAGAAACGACAGGTGAAGGGAAAGATTTAGAATTTGTTCCAAACCCCGTTCAAAAATCCATCATCGAATCAATTCGCGAAGGTCTGGGCCAATTTAAACGCTACCTCGTGCATGGAGTGACCGGTAGTGGTAAGACGGTGGTGTATCTTGACCTCATTAAATCCACCATTAATAAGGGCCAGAGTGTTCTTTTCCTGCTTCCGGAAATTAATCTCACGCCGCAGTTTATTTCGACCTTCGCCAAATACTTAGACGCGCCCATTTATTCTTATCACTCGGAACTCGCTGATTCTCAGAAATACCAAATCTGGCTTGCCGCTCGTTCCATGAAGAAGGGTTCACTAATCCTGGGTGTACGGAGTTCTATTTTCATTCCAGTAAATAACTTAGGTCTTATTATTATCGATGAAGAACACGACACGTCTTTTAAGCAAGATGATCGTTGTCCATATAACGCCCGAGACGTCGCCGCCAAGAAGGCCCAGCTTTTGGGGATTCCTCTCATCATGGGGTCGGCCACACCAAGTCTTGAGACCTATTCGGCCTTTCATCAAAACACGAATGGTCTGTTTGAAATGACAGAAAGAGCAGGGGAAGCTTTCCTTCCTGAGATCCAGCTTATCGATGCCCGGGACAACTCCAATAAAGAAGAAGAAACCTGGCCCTTAGTTAAGGCTTCTGTGGATGCCATTGAAGAAGCGTTCAAAAGGAAAGAGCAGGTCTTAGTTTTTGTGAACCGCCTGGGTTTTGCAAATTACCTTCAGTGCCGCGCCTGTGGCCACCAATTCGAATGTCCCAATTGTTCCATCACACTTCGTTACTATAAAAGAAAAAACGAACTCGCCTGTCACCACTGCGAGTACAAAGAGCCTATGCCGGGCCAGTGCCCATCCTGCGGTTGTATGACCTTATCCCATAAGGGCTTTGGTACCGAAAAAATCCAGGAAGTCCTTCAGGGTCTCTTCCCCGATAAAAAAATTGAACGCTTCGACCGGGACGAAATAAAAAACTTCAAACAACTTGAAGAGCGCTTAAGTGATTTCCATTCAGGAAAAATTGATCTCATGGTGGGAACCCAAATGCTTTCCAAGGGCCACAACTTCGAAAAAGTAAAACTGGTCTTAATCCTCGGGATCGACAGCCAATTGAACTTCCCGGACTTCCGCTCCTCCGAGCGCGTTTACCAAACCCTCACTCAGGTCGCAGGTCGGGCCGGCCGCTATTCTCAGGACGGAAAAGTTCTCATCCAAACCTTGAACCCCGAAAACTCCCTGTTCCAAATCGTAAAGAAGCACGACTTCCATCAGTTCTACAGAGACGAACTAGAAATTCGAGAACTCTGTGATTGTCCACCCTTCAAGCGCCTCGCGATGATCCATTTCTCTTCTCGCTTCCAGGATAAACTTATCCCTCACGTGACTGAA
Source organism: Pseudomonadota bacterium (assembly GCA_023432655.1). Classification (GTDB taxonomy): domain Bacteria; phylum Bdellovibrionota; class Bacteriovoracia; order Bacteriovoracales; family Bacteriovoracaceae; genus Peredibacter. Next base: position 3,173 of record JAEYUK010000018.1, read on the forward strand.
CACGTGGGTGTGATGATGAGAGGACTTGTAGCGAAGCATTTTCCCGAGGTGACGATCCTGGGGCCTAGGCCCGCTCACATTGAGAAGAAATCTAATCAATTCACCTGGTCCGTTCTGGTTAAATCCAGTGATGTCTCTCAACTGCATAATCTTCTTAAGTCGTTTGAGATGAACTATAAGTCGATGAGTTCGGTGACTTATAAAATCGATATTGATCCATATACGCTGATCTGATTCATCAGTTCTCTTAAGAAAAATTTAGACGTGACTAGAGAGTCCTCATTAAATTGGCGTTAGCCATTTTGTGAAGAAGATACCTGTCTTTAGTTAACTTCTTTAAACCTGTTTTTTCATTCCAAGTTACAATTTTACAAAGATACCTATAACCCTCACGACTTAACCAGGGTCAAAATGCCTAGACCAATCAGGAGAATTAAATGAAGAACTTAATTTTGATATGCACTTTTATCTTGGCGACGGGGTCAGTTTACGGGGATCCGAAAGTAAAGGCTAAAGAGGCAAACCAAAACTCAAATAAGGGTGGCTATAAGTTTGAAAAAAAGAAAGTGGGTAATTTTGATAAATCTGAATTCGATGTCATCCCACTCAATACGCCAGTTACTGATGGCGTAGCTCGTTTTGCATTAAAAGAACCAGCTGGATTTGAAATTAAAGAAGTTAAGGTTAAGGTTCATAGTGCTCGAGAGTTAGTCCTTAAAGACAAGAACTACTCCCTTTCAAAACTCATTCAGAATAAGGAACAAAAAGAACTTCATATTGATGTGAAAGATTACTCACCTGGATTCTATCGCCTCTATGTAAAAGTGAAGACCAAGAAGGACAAAGACAAAGAACATCAATACAGCTCAGCTTATATCGATTTTGCTCGGTTTGTGGTGGAGCCGAAGAAGTCTGAAGTTCCGATGCCTGATCCTGTTCAGAATAATGCGACAGTAGGTGGAATAGATTCGGATAACGATGGGATTCGAGATGATGTGCAGATTTGGATAAATGAAACATATAAAAATCAACCGCAGACAAAGTTATCAGTGAAGCAGATGGCGGGAGCATTTCAAGATCGACTTTTGAAGATAAGTGATAGGGATTTATCAATACTAGCAACAAGAAAATTTCTTGACAGTATGACATGCGTAGAGATGGTTGTTGGTTTCGATGAAGAGACACCTATTCGAGAAAAGTTAAAAGATCTTTATCTAAATACAAAAGATAGGCTCTATGCAGACATTAAAGCTAGCGGCAACTTTAGCGGCCAAAGCTATACCTCTGTACGAGATATACAAGGAAAAAAGTCTCTTTGTGAGTTTAACCTGAACCAATAAGGAAATTATGAAGTTTTATACTTTTCTTACTTTTTTTCTAGTTTCGTTTTCTGTATGGGGGAAAATAGCAGCTATAACTCGAAAGTTGTTGATAACTGAGGGGGTAGAATGAGATACGGC
>JAEYUK010000021.1 GCA_023432655.1 Pseudomonadota bacterium
TTTCTCTCCCTCGCCCTCTACCTCGCGGCGGTCAAGCACGCTCATGTGGGAACCCTCACCGCCATCTCCATCACCGGTCCGGTCTGGGTGTCGCTTCTGGAATGCCTTTATCATAAACGCTTACCTAATAAATATTTGGTGGGAGCTTTTATCTTCTTCTTACTGGGATTTTATATGATGCTCTAGGAAGTTTTATTGCTTGGTCGCACTTCCGGACTTTTTATTTTTAAAAGCTTTCTCAGTACACTTCATAAATTCTTTTTTATATCCAGAAATGGTGAGTCTGAATCCCTGAAAGGGTTTGAATTTTGCCTGGTAAAGATTGGTGAATTTATCTGCATCCAGAAGCTCATAGGCCTGAACTTTTAGTGCCTTAGTTTGATATTCCTTCTCATGCTTTTTATAAAGAGCTTCAATTCTTTCCAGGTACCCCGGAGTCATGCGGGTGACAAACCTCTCGTTCAGATCCATCGGTTTGAAATCGGGCCCCGCGAGAGTCGCCTTAAAATTCATCTCAATTTTTGAATAATCCGAACTCGAGCCTTTCATTCTCTCCAGAACTTTCTTCGCGAAGAAGGCCCTTTCCTGAGCGAGCCTAGCGTTCTTCTTCTGACTATCAGGATCGATCACTTTCTTTCCGTCTTTAGTGATATAGAACGGAAGTTTAGCGGAGCTTGAAACCACTTCCACATCCGTCACAATCGTTTCCGGATTGGATTTTATATAGTCCTGAACGTACCTTTTTAAAGGATCAACCTGATCTTCCCCCACTGTGGAGCGGTCTTCAAAATCAGTGGGAATAAAGGTTTCTTTGAGCACAATCTTATCTTCAATGCAGTCCGAAGGGATACGTTTGGCCGGATCATCTTCCGGGTTTAGGCCTTCATAATAAATTCCTGGATCATTGATGTTGAGTCCATATTTATAGCGGGATTCTTCCTCGCAAATATGTAAGTTAGATTTATCCTTATACATAACCGTCTGAAAGGTTCTTAGCGTGGTGTTATTCTTAATCACCGTCAGTTCATCTTTATAGGTACCAATTCCATAGGCCCCATAATTTTTTGGAACAGATTTAAGATCTTTAGAACGGAATTTTGATTCCACTTCACACTGTGAATTTAACGGGGACTTTTCAGGAATATAATTCTGGCACCCCGGAATATCAGGACGCAGACGCTGGTAATAAAAAAGCGGAATGGTAATGAGCCTCGCCCGGCAGTCATTTCCCGGTCGCTGACAGTTCGAATCTTTAAGCAGGGCCTCCATATCTTTTTCCCAGGCCAATTTCACCAGCGGGTTTTCTTTGAAGGCGCGTGAGTAATCTTCATTCACAAGCTTCATTACCTGCTGAACATATTTTTTCATCTCTGGTTCAGGAATCGGTTCTTGCAGACCCTTAAGAGTTGAGCAGCCGTTATAAATAATCTTTTTATAATAATCGAGACCGGCCTTTTTATTCTGAGGGGAAAAGTAAAAGGGTTCAGCGAAGCTGAATGTCGGGGTGAAAAGCAGAATGGCCAAAACAAAGGTGACATTCATATGGCTTACTTATCGGTTGATTACGCCATCTCTAAATATATTTTAACTACCTGATTTCACGAGTTTTCACTTGACTTTTTTGCTAAATAAATTATACACTAGAGTATTCACCGTTGAGGAATCACTATGACATTGCAAGAGCTTTTAAAAACCCGCGTTCTTATTTTAGATGGTGCTATGGGTACCATGATCCAAAAGTACCAACTAAAAGATGAAGATTACCGGGGCGAGCGCTTTAAAGATTGGAAGCATGCTCTTAAAGGTAATAATGATCTTTTGGTTCTCACTAAGCCGGAAGTGATTCGAGAAATTCATAACAAGTATTTAGAAAGCGGCGCTGACATCATTGAAACTAACACCTTTAGTTGTACTCGCATTTCCATGGCCGATTATCATATGGAAGATTTAGTTCCTGAATTAAATCTTGAAGCAGCAAAGCTCGCCCGTCAGTGCGCCGATGAGTTCACGAAGAAAGATCCAACGAAGCCTCGTTTCGTTGCAGGTTCTATTGGCCCCACCACCAAGACGGCTTCCCTTTCTCCTGATGTGAATAATCCGGGCATGCGTGCGGTGGACTTCGATCAGTTGGTGACTAACTACTATGAGCAAACAAAATACTTAGTTGAAGGCGGCGTTGATATCCTTTTAGTGGAAACAGTTTTTGATACGCTTAACTGTAAGGCCGCCCTATTTGCAATTGCGGATTATTTTGAAAAAGAAAAGAAAGCGCCCCTTCCGGTGATGGTTTCAGGAACCATTACCGATGCTTCGGGAAGAACACTTTCCGGGCAAACGATTGAAGCTTTCCTTTATTCCGTGTCCCACTACCCGCTTCTTTCAATTGGGATTAACTGCGCTTTAGGGGCAGAACTCATGCGTCCGTATATTGAGATTCTCTCCAAAGAAGCTCCTTTTCATATTTCCGTCTATCCCAATGCAGGCCTTCCGAATGAGTTCGGTCAATATGATGAAACTCCCGCCCACATGGCCTCAACTCTTAAAGAGTGGTTTGATAATAAATGGGTGAATATCATTGGTGGTTGTTGTGGAACCACCAACGAACATATTAAAGCGATTGCAGAAACTGCTCAAATGGCGACTCCTCGTCCTCTTCCTAAAATCGAGCACCATCCCCGCTGGTCGGGACTTGAGCCCTTAAAAATTTTCCCTGGCTCCAACTTCATTAACATCGGAGAAAGAACCAACCTCACCGGTTCCATTGCTTTTAAAAAGCTCATCCTTGAAAAGAACTTTGAAGAAGCTCTTCGAGTGGCGCGGGAGCAAGTGGAAAACGGCGCCCAGATCATTGACGTCAATATGGACGAAGGGATGATTGATTCTGAAGCCACCATGGTTCAGTTTCTTAATCTCATCGCCAGTGAACCCGATATTTGTAAAGTGCCAGTGATGATTGATTCTTCCAAATGGTCAGTCATTGAATCAGGACTTAAAAGAGTTCAAGGTAAGGCGATCGTGAATTCCCTCTCCCTTAAAGAGGGGGAAGAAAAATTTATTGCCCAGGCCCGCTTAGTTAAAAAATATGGGGCCGCCATGGTGGTCATGGCCTTTGATGAAAAAGGTCAAGCCGATAGCTATGAGCGAAGAATTGAAATCTGCGCTCGGGCCTATAAAGTTCTGGTTGAGAAGGCCGGGATTCCTCCGGAAGACATCATCTTTGATCCTAATATTCTAACCATTGGGACCGGGATGGAAGAGCATAATAACTACGCGGTCGACTTTATTAAGGCCGTCAGCTGGATTAAAGAAAACCTTCCGTTTGTCAAAGTAAGTGGCGGTGTTTCGAACCTCTCCTTCTCCTTCCGAGGTAATAATGTGGTTCGTGAGGCCATGCACTCAGCTTTTCTATATCATGCGGTCAAAGCTGGTCTGGATATGGGGATTGTTAATGCCGGAGCTTTGCCGATTTACACTGATATTGAGCCGACACTTTTAGAGCATGTGGAAGACGTGATCTTTAACCGCAGATCCGATGCAACTGAACGCATGATTGAGTTTGCCGGAAAAATTAAATCTCAAGGGAAAGTTGAAAAGAAAGATGAAGAGTGGCGCAGTCTTCCGGTAGAAAAACGCCTGGAGCACGCCTTAGTTAAAGGGATCGTGGACTTCATTGAAGCGGATACCGAAGAAGTTCGTCAAAAAGTCGCGCGCCCACTTGATGTCATCGAAGGCCCTTTAATGTCCGGCATGGGCATCGTGGGAGATCTCTTCGGCGAAGGTAAGATGTTTCTTCCGCAAGTGGTGAAATCCGCTCGCGTAATGAAAAAGGCCGTGGCCTATCTTCAGCCTTATATTGAAGCCGAAAAATCCGGCACCGTTTTAAAGCGCGCTGGAAAAGTTTTAATGGCGACGGTTAAGGGTGATGTCCACGATATTGGGAAAAATATTGTGAGCGTGGTTTTGGGGTGTAATAACTATGAAGTGATTGATCTCGGGGTTATGGTCCCTTGTGAAAAGATTCTGGAAGAAGCCGCCAAACAAAAGCCTGATATGATCGGACTCTCTGGTCTAATTACGCCGTCCTTGGATGAAATGTCTCACGTCGCCCGAGAAATGGAACGAGTGGGCCTGGATATTCCTCTCTTAATTGGAGGGGCCACCACTTCCCGCGTTCATACCGCCGTTAAAATTGATCCATTTTATAGTGGCAGTGTGGTCCATGTGGCCGATGCCTCGAGAGCGGTCCCAGCAGTTGAAAAACTGTTGAATGAAAACACTCGCGAGAAGGCCCATGCTGATCAGAAAGCTGAATATGAAAAAATGAGAACGGCCCATGCCGCCTCTCAAAAAGAAGAGAAGTATCTCACTTTAGCTGAAGCCAGAGAAAATAAAGTCAAAATTGACTGGGAAAAGACCCAGATAAAAAAGCCCATCAACTTAGGAATAACAGTTCTTGAAGATTATCCTCTCCAGGACCTCATTCCTTATATCGACTGGACACCGTTTTTCATGACCTGGCGTATGCGCGGAGCTTATCCTCAAATCTTTGACGATAAGACTTATGGAGTGGAAGCGAAAAAACTTTTTAATGATGCTCAGAATTTACTAAAAGACATCGTTAAAAATAAATCTCTTAAGGCACGTGCGGTCTTTGGTCTTTTCCCTGCCAATTCGGTAGGCGACGATATTGAAGTCTATAGTGTCGAGGATAAAACCCATGAATGGACCTGCGACACTCATGGAAAGCACAGCAAAACTTTGAAGGTGGAAGGAAAAGAAAAACTCGCAACCCTCCACATGCTTAGATCTCAGAGACAAATGGAAGAAGCTTCTTCTCCCAATCCATGTCTGGCCGATTTTGTTGCGCCTAAGGATTTGGGTAAAACTGATTACGTCGGTGCCTTCTGTGTCACGTCTGGCATTGGACTAGATGAATTATCCAAGAAGTATGAGGTCGCCCAGGATGATTATAACCACATTATGGTGAAGGCCCTGGCCGACCGTCTGGCCGAAGCTTTTGCGGAAAGACTCCATGAGAAAGTTCGAAAAGAATACTGGGCCCACGCCCCAACGGAATCATTATCCCGTGAGGATATGATCCGTGAAAAGTATCAAGGCATTAGACCCGCCCCTGGATATGCAGCCTGTCCTGATCATCTGGAAAAAAGAACCCTCTTTGATCTTCTGAAAATTGAGAAAACCATTGGAGTGAATCTCACCCACTCCATGGCGATGGTTCCTCCATCTTCCGTCAGTGGTTGGTACTTTTCTCACCCGGAATCCCGCTACTTTAACGTAGGAAAAATTGGACGAGATCAGTTGGAAGATTATTCCAAACGAAAAGATATCTCGCTAAATGAAATGGAAAAATGGTTATCAGCGAATTTGTAGGAAAAGGTATATATGGCAAAAGTCACGGATCATTTAAAAAACGCTAAATCCACTTTGTTCTCATTGGAAATCCTTCCACCGAGTACTGGGGAGAGCATTCAAAGTCTTTTTGATAACATCGCTCCTCTGATGGAATTTAAACCAAAATTCATCGACGTGACTTATCATCGTGAAGAATTCGTTTATAAAAAAATGCCTAATGGTTTTCTAGAGCAAAAATCCATCAGAAAGCGTCCAGGTACCGTTTCAATTTGTGCCGCTTTAATGCATAAATTTAATGTGGATACCGTTCCTCACATCATCTGCGGAGGCTTCACCAAAGAAGAAACCGAATACGCTTTAATTGATTTAAATTTCCTGGGTATCGACAACGTCCTCGCTCTCCGTGGGGATAGTATTAAAGGTCAGAAGTCCTTTGAACCCACCTGTGGGGGCCATAAGTATGCCGACGAATTAGTTTCTCAGATTAAAAACATGAATAACGGCACTTATTTATCAGATGAGCTACAAAACCCAACTCCCACCAAGTTTTGTATCGGTGTCGCTGGCTATCCAGAGAAACATTTTGAAGCTCCTAATCTTAAAACCGACCTTAAGTATCTTAAGCAAAAGATCGAGAATGGGGCCGATTACATCGTGACTCAAATGTTTTTTGATAATAAAAAATATTTCGAGTATGTCGATCGCTGCCGCGCTGAAGGAATTAATGTTCCGATCATACCAGGTTTAAAACCGATCACCTCTAAAACTCAGGTGGTTAATCTACCGCGGAATTTTTATATCGATATGCCGGAAGATTTGATCGATGCTTTGGAAAGATGCCGAACGGATGAAGACGTAAAGAATGTTGGTATTGAGTGGGCAATCGCTCAATCCAAGGAACTCATTCAGAACAATGTTCCCTGTTTGCACTTTTACTCAATGGGAAAATCGACTTCGATCCAAAAGATCGCTGAGAAACTTTTCTAATTCTTATTCGCGAGAGCACTGTCCGCAAGAATCTTTTTTCTGGGATAACTCTCGCAACTCTTCAACCTTCTGATAAAAATAATCTTTCACCTTTTTACCC
>JAEYUK010000042.1 GCA_023432655.1 Pseudomonadota bacterium
TTTTTTCTTCGAACTCGGCTTTCCCTTCAGTCACGGCTTTAAGATTTGTTTCCGCCCAACTTCCCGGGAAGGCAGAAGTCATGGCAATAATTTCTGCAGTGTCTTTTCCTTCAATGGTACTAACCGATGAGCTCAGTGGGAAAACAGTTCTTAAACTGAATCCTTCAGTGATGGGGTGATTATTTTCATAGGAACTCACAATAGGAATAGTGGCCTCAGCTCCTTGAATCGTCGAAAGACGATCAATCACCACATCTTTACCAAGCTTGAGTCCATAGGGTTCTACCAGGCGGGTGAGGTTGTCATAGAGTTCTGACTTAAAAGCAGGAGCAAGGGCCAGGAAGAAGCTTCCTCCATCTTTTATATACTCCTCAATGAGATCAACTTCTTGCTTTAAAAAACCTGTGGCGGGACCCAGGACAAACACCGCTGTTGCATCAGAAGGAATTTTCATCACTTTCGTCAGATCTAAATCTTTTACTTCATAGTTCTGATCACGAAGCTTCTGACACAGGATCGAAATCCCTTCAGGAGAATTCTCTAGACAACTTAACTCCTGATGGCCCGTCACCAGATAAAGAACGATCTTATCATCCCGTAAAGACTTTAAGAGAGCGTTAGTCACAGAGAGTTCATCAATCAGCGGGAAAGACGTTTCTTTATCCTGATAGTTAATAATCACTGTACCATTTTGGATAATACCTTTCGCCTTCACCAAATCAGGCCGGAGATCCGTGTCTATGGCAGAGATTTCAATTTTTTTGTTCTGACCTTCATAGAGCTTAAGAAGATTCAGCATCGGGGCCCACTCTTCTCTTCTGGCGTAAACCGTCATTTTAAGGGGCTCTTTAACCATCTCCAGAATTTTCTTCGTCTGATCAGTCAGACTATTCCGATTCTCTTTGGTTATATCAAAGTCTTTATAGTTTTTATTTCCAAGGTAATTAATAATTCCCAGGATTGAAATGACTAAAACGACATTGATTCCATGATAGACAATTTTTTCAAAGTATTTACTTCGTACAAAGACCTTAATTTCTTCAAAACGGAAGAACATTAATAAAAGGCCCAGCGCCACAGCAAAAGCAGTGATTCCGATATTGAGTGTGGTGAACTCTGGGGCCGTAATCCATAACGAGATGGCCGCCAGAAAAACGAGTGCATCCATGATAACCCATAGTGGGAATAACCAGTTTTTCATTACCAGTTCCTCCTACCAAGGCTTTTTACAGTCAGAAATAAGAATAAGAACATAAAACTCACATAGTAAATAATGTCTTGAGTGCCCACGAGACCTCTTAAAATTCTCTCAAAGTGCGAAGTGATTCCAATATAACTAAAAATTTGGGCCACCAGATAATTGGAATTAAGGTGACCTCCCCAGGTCAGCATCCACATGAACATAATGCCCAGGATAGAAAGTAGACCTGCAATGATCTGGTTACCGCTTAAAGATGAACAAAAAAGACCCAAAGAAATGTAACAACCGGCATTTAAAAGAACCGCCAGATAAGCAGAAGATAAGAGTGTAAAGTCCTGAATGCCTGCGCCCCAGATAATGAGCGGAAATATGATCGTCATGGCAAGCATCGCCATGATCAACGTTAAAGCGGCCATGGCCTTGGCCAGAACCACCTGCCATTCCCGGACCGGTGAGAGCCACATCAAGTCCAAAGTTTCCAAACGCTTTTCTTCTGAGAAAAGTTTCATGGTGATAAGCGGAATAAAAAAGAGAAAAAGAAAATTGATATTCGCAAACAGTCTTAGTACGACCTCGTCAATAAAGGAGATCCCTTGGGCCATATGTTGAGGCATTGCCTGAATATTATCCGTATAGCTCACCAGAAGATTAAAGAAAAGTGTCCCGCTCATGAGGGAAAATAAACCGATGAGCACATAGGCCAGCGGTGACGAAAAATAAGACTCTGTCTCTTTTTTCCATAATGTGTAAATCATTTTCGAAGCTCCGTCATATGGAGAAAGATATCTTCTAACTCAGGAGACTCTACTTTTAGAGTCATGAGATGAAGACCTCGACCTATTATTAATTTTCCAAGATCAGGACGGCAGTCCAGATCATTTTCAAAAACCAGATCATACTGCTTCTCTTGCCCGACAGTATGCTCATGGGTGATTTCATATTTACCAAGTTCTGAGAGATCAGGAAGTGTTTCATCCTGACGGATTCCCACTTTAAGAACTAACCCTTGTCTGAACTTACGATGAATTTCCGAGAGATTTCCGGAAGCACGAATTTTACCCTGATGGATAATGGTGATTTGATCACAGATGTGTTCAACCTCTGGCAAGATATGGGTGGAAAACAAAATGGTCTTCGTTTCGGAAAGTTTTTTAATATATTCTCTTAACTCTACCACCGTCTGGGGATCGAGACCATTAGTCGGCTCATCTAGAATTAAAAAAGGAGCATCATAAACAATCGCCTGGGCAAGTCCCACTCTTTGTTTATAGCCCTTAGAAAGATTTCCAATTAATCTTCTCCGCACATCCAGAAGAGAAAGTTCAGTTAAGACCTTCTCAACCTGATCTTTCACGTGGTTCACCTTATGGAGCTTGGCCACCAGTGTAAGATATTTCTCCACCGGCATATCTAAATACAGAGGAGCATTTTCCGGTAAGAGACCAATCTGATTTTTTAATTTGAGATTATCAGGGTGGACCTTCTCACCGAAGAGGGTCATCGTCCCACTGGTCGCCGGCAAGAGACCCGCGATCATACGCATTGTGGTAGACTTCCCAGCTCCGTTTGGGCCTAGAAAACCGTGAATGGATCCTCTAAGCACATCAAAAGACACGTTAGAAACGGCCATTCTCCCAGGGAACTCCCTACTAACCTTGTCAACTTCTAGTATTTTATCCATATCCGCCTTAGAATTATAAAAATCACTCTCTAGTCCGGAGACCTAAGTGCCGAAAAGACTTTATTAAAACTATGACTATTTTAGATACTTTTAAGTCAAGAATTCAAGCAGCAGAGCGGATACTTATTACCACTCACGAATATCCCGATGCCGATGGGATCGGCTCAGAAATTTCCTTGTGTCTCGCCCTCAGGGAATATGGAAAAAAATGTTTGTGCGTAAATGAAGAGCCGCTCCTCGATCGATACCAATATCTGGATCCGGAAAATGTCGTCATGGGCTTTAAAAGCTTCACGGCGAAATATCCCGATATTAAACCAGACTTGATTATTGTGGTTGATACCAACACTAAACAAAGAGTTGGTAAGAAACTAGAAAACTTCATGGAAGCCTCTGTGCCGGTTCTGTATATTGATCATCATCCATGTCGTGGGCGAGATCTCTCAAACCACTGTATTGATATCACGGCCGCGGCCACAGGCCAGCTGGTGGGAGAAATGATTGAATATCTCGGCGTGAAGTTCACTAAGAAAATTGCCCTTCCGATTTATACGGCAATTATTATTGATACGAGTTCATTCCGCTACCCGACGGTCTCGGCCTCCACACACCGGTTAGTAGCAAAACTCATGGACACAGGAATTAATCCTCCCGAAGCCTATAATGGGATCTATGGAACGAAGCGCGTTCATCACATGCATCTTTTAGGAAGTATTTTAAAAACAGCTTCCACCAATAAAGATGAGACCATTGCCTGGATGCTCCTCAAGAAAGAAGACATCGATAAATACGAAGGCGATGTGGAAGATACCCATGCTTTCATCAATAACCTTCTCGTTCTAAGCCATATCAAGGTCGCTTGCATGTTCCGTGATGATGGAGACCATATCAAAATGAGTTTACGTTCATCTGGAGAATATGATGTGGGCTCAATCGCTCATGCACTCGGTGGCGGTGGTCACTCTCACTCGGCAGCGACGATTCTCACACGCGGTCCAGATGAAACCACTGAAGAAGTTATAGAACGCTCAATAAAAAAAGTAGAAGAAGTCCTCTTAAAAATGGAAGCCCAACCTCAAGAGCCAGTTTGATCTGTGTCCATCAAGATTCACTCCAGCAATTTTAAGTCCCGGAGTGTAGTGATGAACCAGTCCCGTTCCTAAGACTAAGTCCAGTGTCTCTCTAGAAGGTAAATAAACCTGATAAAAACGCCAGTTCAAAACTAGTTTTTGAGAAAAAGCCAGACTACTCCCCTGGATATCTCCATTGGTAGTATTCGTACTATCCTCAATGGTCTGAAATCCTGGTCCCAAAGCATATTGAATCGTAAAGTCGGAGCCTAGATAAAACCTTCGAAGATACTGGAAACCAAAATAAGTAATCCTGGCCTCGTAATCATCTCCTCGTCGGATACGATTATAAAGACGTGCGCTCGTAGTATTTTCAAAATTATGCTCAACGGAGTAGACAATTCCCAGCCCCCAGTCTGGCTTCTGAAAAAAATTAAATTCAAACCCAGAATACCCAGAGGGATCCCCAAGCTTTTTAAAATTTCCGGACTGGTCCAGCTCCCCTCCCACATCGATCGCAAACTCGATGGCCGAATAGGAAAAGGCTTCCGATTTAATTTCTTTATTTTTATGAAACTGACCACGCAGTGAACAGGAGCTTCGGTCTTTTTCATTATAAATAGGAATATGAACTGCTAGTTCTTTGACATCTTTAAAATCCTTCTTCTCAGGAAAATTCACTGTATGTATAGACCACCAGCCGTTAAGTACCCGGTGATCACGGTTCCCGGACTGATAACCAGCAAAACGTTCTTTTTTACCATCAAAAATAAACTTAATATCAGAGTTACGGATAATCACAGGGGATTCATTACCGTTAGTAATCCCCATGAGAAGACGGTTGTAGCGATGATTTCCTACGAGGTAAAGTTCAGCTTCAACTCCGCAGCCACTTTCTAGCTTAATGGTTGATGCGGTTTGGGCTTCTTTCCATCCCTCAAGCTCAAAGTTTTTAAGCTCCAGGTAAATATTTTTATCCGTTCCGGTATTCGCCCAAGTGACTTGAAAAGAAGCGAGGATTAAGAAAATAAAAATTCTCATTGAAAGTCCTCAACTCTAAAGAGGTAAGTAAATTGCACGGATTCTTTTTCCAATGGAATATCAATCAGGGCCTTGTAGTCACTTACTTGAAACATCCCCTCAGCATTATTAAGCTGAGTTTCGCACATGATGGAGAAAGTTTCGTTGGCCGAGGCAATAAAGATCACTTCCTTACCAGACAGTCTTTGACACTTCAGGGGAATTTTTCGAAGGCCGATCATCAGGAACGATTCCGAGAGATTCATCTTTCGGGGAGACGCTTTGAGATTTTTCACCATCAGTTGATACTTAAAAAATGGCCCCTCCTATCTCTCTTCTAATTCCGTGGGATTAACATAGGAATTGGTAATGAGAAAATCATCCACCTTCATGAGTTGGTACTCACTACGAACAATAGGCAGCCTGGAGGAGCACCCTATAAATAGCGGAAATAACAGTAAAAACTTAAGCATTGCTTTTCTTCCCTGTGACTACTTTTTTTACATCAGAAGTAATTAGTTCAATGGTTCCCCAATCCCTTCTCAAAATCAACTATTCTCAAAAGAAACAGGAGAAATTTATGAAATTTAAGACGCTCTTTACTGCAGCAGCCTTATTAGGGACGATATCCTCTTTCGCTAGTTGTTTTGATACCTATCAGGATCAACGTAAAGAAGTTGAAAACTTCATTTCTCATTCTAATTATAAGCAAGCAATGGTTGAAGGCCTGGCCTTGGCCTCAACCACAAACGTTATCGTCATTGGAGCTTTATCAGGTTCTGGTGGACCCCTTGTTTCGACTGCCGCGGGCGCAGGCCTTATTACTTCACTGTATCTTGCTGATGTTTATATCAGCATGCGGGTAGAAGATGGTGTGGAAGAGGCCATGGCAAAAAAATATCTTCTCGAATCAAGTCTCGCCCTTCTCCGGGAAGCTAAGCTAGGTAATGGCCCACTTCTCCAGGATGCGATCGTGGGAGTTAATCGCACAGTTTCAACCGAGATTTCTCTTAAAGATCTGGCAGATAAAATTAATGAGCAAAGTAATAATCGCCTCTACTGTCAAAATCCTGAAGTCGTGATGTCACCTGCAGGAATTTTAACTTCAGCGATTGATTCATTAAAAGCTAACTTATGATTCTAAAGTTTCTGATCCTCTTTACCTGTTTTATTAAGATCGCTGGAGCAACTGACTTCAGCGATCTGGTTGAACGCTATGTGAAGATCAATCAGGAAAAAATTAAGATTATCGATGCTAACCGCCACCGCTATAAAGGGGTGGAGATCATTGTGGCCGACAAGGCCGATAGTATGGCCAGCCGATTTGGCCACGCTATGCTGAGACTCATCGATGATGACGGAAGCTGGAGCAATGATGCTGTGATCAGTTTCACGGCCCTCTCTTACGAAGAAAACTATGATTTAAGAAGATCCCTTTTTGGAGGCTATGCCATTAGTCCCCAAGTCATGACTCTCCATGAATATTGGAGCATGTACACGAAAGATGAAGAAAGAGACTTAAGACGCTTTGTTGTAACTCTTCCCCCTGAACAAATTAACAAATTATTTGATACTCTCTTTAAATATATCCGAGAGCCGGAACTCCTTAAGGATTATACTTTTCTAAAGAATAACTGCATTGGCGTTATTACTAAAATCATGATCGAGTCCGGTGTGACCAAAAAGAAAAGTACTCTCAAAATTCCTACCAACATAGATAAGTGGCTTATAAAGAATGAACTCGCTTTGTATCCTGAGTTCACTATGAAAAACCATCGTGCAACAGTCGTGAAGGCCCAAAACATTGATCTTAATGCTCTCTCACAAGAGGAACTGACAGAGATGTTCACTCCTCAGGAACTTCACTATCTGGTTCTCAATGACAGCTCACTTAATGAAAAGACGGTAGACTTTCTGGTGGCCTACCTTAAAGAAAAAAATGTGAGTTTAAACAAGACTTATAATTTTGACCCAATTCCACCAACTCTCTATGTCGATAATTCACAAGAACAAAAGCTTCTCTCAAAAGAGCTTCTTCTTAAAACAATTATCTACCGCCTGGAAAATAACGAGGATTACCTACAAAAACAATTAAGACATCTGAAGTTTTATGAAAAGACCCTTGTTCAGGTTGAAACTCACTCGCAAAGGCTTAGATCTTATCGTTTTGAAATAAAGAACGGTGAGTACCATCTCATTTTAAAGCTTGATGAAAGAGATTCTAGCTTGAGTAGATCTGAAACCATCAAACTTCCACTGGAAGCTGAAGGAAAGATTGCTGTGGTAAAAAGCAGACGAAGTGTGGATTTTAAATTGATCAGCCTCTAAAGAGACTATTCATTCTTATTTAGGAACTTCACCATCCGCGATTTAAAAAGCCTCTCGTTCCATTTAAGACCCAAGCGGCGCAGGACTTTACGATCCGCACTCATGTAGTGCTGATCCACATCTCTAAGCGTCTCAAGTATTCCTTCTCGGGAAAAGGCCGGAAGGAAATGGACCCCATTGGTAAGGTACTCGCGGTTAACGGCCACATCTCGTACAACAACAGGACGGCCAGTGGCAAGACCTCCAAAGGCTTTCGATGGGAAGAAAGACTTGGAGAAATCCCAGATCGCCTTGGCCTGATGGGAATACAAGGCACTCGTGGCCTCACAGTGATCGCCACCAAAATCCACTTTAGGGAATTCTTTTTTTATCACATCTAGATGAGCTTCAGGTCCCAGAACTCTTACCGTCTCCCCTTTTTCAGTCAAGGTCTTTAGAAGTAAGCGGATTTCTTCGAGCTTTAAATCATGAGTATAAAGAAGATGGTGAGTGAATAAGAAATTATGATCTTCATCTTTTACGAAAGGATATTCCTCCGTCCGGTAAGTAGGAGCTATCACTTCGGCATTAGGAAGATGCAGAGAATTCTTAAGGGCCTCTGAACTGACGGCAATCTTTGGGTATTTAGTGAGGGCCTTCTCACGCCAGTCATTCACATAAGGGA
>JAEYUK010000195.1 GCA_023432655.1 Pseudomonadota bacterium
GGGTTGGAAACAACAAAGAGAGAGTTTGAGGCCTTGGTCCACAACTCTTTAGCGTCAAAGGTTTTATTTAAGCATTGTTTGACATAGAGGTGGGTCTCCTTAGGCCAGGCGTTTGAGGCCACAGACACTAAACCACTAGAGCCCGCTTGAGCAAATTCCGGCATAAGAGCATCGTCACCACAGTAGACTTGTTTCCCACCGGCCGCACTCAAGTACTCTTTGAATTTTTCTACTGAGCCAGAAGCTTCTTTGATCGCCCAAAAATTTTTATGGGTATTTAAGCGTTTAACGGCTTCAGTGGACATCGCCACAGCGGTACGACCTGGAACATTATAAAGCATACAAGGACGACTAGAAGTATCCATCAGGGCCTTAAACCATTCATATTGCCCCACGGGACCAGGTTTCGCATAATGAGGAGTCACTAAGAGATAAGCGTGAACATTTAGTCCTTCCAGGTACTGGATCCATTCTTTTTGTTCTTCTAAGAGATTCCCACCAACGCCCACCATAATGGGACTTCCGGGTTTCATCGCCACCACGTGTTCGATAATTTGCTTACGGGTTTTAAGATTAAGATTCAAGGCTTCACCTGTGGAACCCAGGATAAGAAGTCCGTTACCAGCTTCCACTTGTTCATTCACAAGTTGAGTTAAACTCTCAAGATCAAGTGTGCCATTTGGGAGTAGGGGAGTGACTACTGCTGTCCAAAGCGCATAGTTTGTAACGTTCATAAAGCTCCTTTAAAGGGATAGGTGAGTCTCCACCACTTTTTGAAAAGGGTGAAGGCCTGGTTTCATAGATTGGTTTAAGAGGTAGTTCGCCGCCCATAAAGCCCCTTCGGCAAAAAGCTTACGGTCTTTCGCTTCATGGGTAAGGCGTAAAATTTCCCCGGGAGTTTCCAGGGTCAAAGTATGTAGACCCACCACATCGCCGGTTCTCTCAGAAGTAATTTCACAGGGCTCCTTGAGCCACTCTTTCATGGAAAGTGCTGTTCCTGAAGGAGCATCAAGTTTTTTGGTGTGATGAACTTCGTGAATTGAGAGCGCTTTTTCTTTAAAAAGACCATCAACCTGGTGAAGTCTTTCGATCAACTGCTTAAGGACTACGACTCCTAAAGAAAAATTAGTCCCGAAAATCCACGAGATCTTCTTTTCTTGGAGAGTCTGGTCAAAATTCCCGGGCCAGGTAACGCCGGTTGAACCTGTTACCACCGGAAGTTTTGTTTCCAGGAGCACTGGAATCAGCGACCCAAACGCCTCTCCTGGGAGGAAAGAGATGATCACCTGGTGCTTAATAAGTTTTTCATAAGTCGGAAGATTAGTTGAATCAAATACTTCAACTTCATGCTCCCCAGCTAATTCTAAAACTTTGGATCCGGTTTTTCCTTTACCTAAGAGAGCGATCTTCATACGTCCTCGATCAGTCTTTTATGGAGGCCCTGGATCACGGCCTTAGAGTCTTCTTCGCGGACTAAGAAGTTAAAGTTATACGGGGAAGCTCCTAAGCTCATCATTCTGATATTCACATCATCTATGGCGTTAAAGATGATTTTAGCGAGACTTGCTTTACTGGTGAGTTCATTGCCAATAAGGGATATCAGCGAGTGCCCGGCCTCCACATGAATGTTTCCGACTTTTTCAAGTTCTTTAATAAAAGTCTCGTTTTCTAAAGTAGCATTATCAACTGTAACCGCAACTGAGATCTCAGAAGTAGTAACACAATCAACGGACACGCGGTGGCGGCCAAAAACAGCGAAGAGTTCGCTCATAAATCCATAAGCGTTATACATGGAAGGTGTAGTGATCGTAAGGAGGGCCTGACCACTGCGTTTGGTAATAGCTCTGACTGCCGGGCGAAGTTCTACACTGGATCTGATCCAGGTGCCTGGGAGAGTTTGTTCAAAACTAGATCCCACAAATACCGGAATGGATTTTCTTACTGCCGGAGCAATCGTCGCGGGGTGAAGGATTTTTGCCCCATACTGGGCCATTTCACCCGCCTCGGAATATGAAAGTTCTGGGATAATTTTGGCCGTTGGGCACAGACGTGGATCTGTTGTTGCAACCCCCGCTACGTCTGTCCAGATCTCTAGAGTGTCGGCCGAAATACCTTCTGCCATTAATGCCGCAGAATAGTCAGAGCCGCCGCGACCCAGAATGGTTGTATTATTTTGAAGATCCGAGCCGATGAATCCTTGAGTGACATAGATGGTGTCTCCACTCAGATCAATTCGGTGGGCTGCTTCTTTGGCGATCACATCAATTAATGGAGTCGCCTTACCGAAATTTGAATCGGTTTTAATCACGGTGCGAGCATCCAGGAGAGTGACTTTTCGGTCAGTAATCGTGCTTGCTACCACATCTCTAAAAATTAATGAAGACATCCTCTCTCCAAGAGAGAGGATGTGATCATAGGCCCTGGGAGTGAGCTCTTTTAGTAGAGAAAGGTTCTGGACTAAGAGTTCTAATTCAGTGAAATAACTTTCAAGTTGAGTCTGTGTTTGGGAGCTTTCGCCGGCCTGTTTTAAAAGACCTAGGTGGCGTTCTTTAATTTCAAAAACCAAGCGTTCACATTCTTCCATTCGCCCGGTTGATGCTGATTTAGCTACGGCGATCAGTTTGTCGGTGGTGCCGGAAGTCGCAGAAACAACAATTAAAGTAGAGTCCCGATCCTTAGCAATGGAGGCACTCCTTTGCATAGAGGAGAGGTCTCCCATAGAAGTTCCGCCAAACTTAGACACAACGATTGAACGACTCATCTTCTTCTCCATGGAAAAAGTTTTAGTTGTTATACAATAGGGGAGTATCAGGATAGGGTAAAAAAGGAAATGGCCAGAGCAATACCTTATCCCTAAAGCTCCCCACAGTTATTTTATTATCTGTGACAGTCTTGGGGATTCAACCCCAACAACCAATGATTCATTTATTAAGAGTCCTGAATCACTTCGGCGACCATTCCATCAGAAGTCAGTCATTGCGGTCCTTAATTCCATCCTGACTTCTTACCTAATCATCGCGCCTCTTTAGGCAACGAAATAATCATAGACAATTAAAATGAAAAATCCAAGTTTACTTTTAAAAAAATTTCGAGCTAATCTTCTTAATCAAACTGATGCTCATAAAACGGAGAGTTAGACATGAAAAAAGTTGGATTTATCGGATGGCGAGGAATGGTAGGCTCGGTTCTAATGGAAAGAATGAGTGCTGAAAAAGATTTCTCTCACATGGAGTCTTATTTCTTTTCAACTTCTCAGACAGGTAGTGATGCACCAAAAATTCAAAATGCTCATGATAAACTTTTATCCGCAATGGATCCGCAAGAACTTTCAAAAATGGATATCTTAGTTTCTTGTCAGGGAGGAGATTATACCTCCGAAATGTTTCCACAATTAAGAAAAAATGGATGGGACGGCATTTGGATCGATGCTGCCAGCACACTTCGCATGAAAGATGATGCTGTGATTGTGCTTGATCCTGTGAATAGAAATTTCATTCAGGAATCTCTTCATAAAGGTGTGAAAAATTACGTGGGTGGAAACTGTACTGTATCCTTACTCCTGATTGCACTGGATGGGCTTTTTAAAGAAAATCTTGTGGAATGGGTGAGTTCTATGACCTATCAGGCAGCTTCCGGTGCGGGCGCCAAGAATATGATCGAACTTTTGGATCAAATGAAATCAGTCGGAACGGCCTTTGCTGGAAATCCTGCGGCCGGGGCCTTGGAATTAGAAAAGCAAATGACTACATTAATGAATTCAGGAGAGTTTCCTAAGGCCAATTTTGGACATCCGCTAGCGCTTAATATTTTACCGTGGATTGATTCTGAACTCCCAAGTGGTCAAAGTAAGGAAGAATGGAAGGCCCAGGTTGAGGCGAATAAAATTCTTCAAACCAAAACCATTATCCCGATTGATGGGACATGTGTTCGCGTGGGGGCCCTCAGGAGCCATTCTCAGGGACTTACGATTAAGCTTAAAAAAACCGCTCATCTTTCAACGGTTGAAGAAATCATTGCCAGCGCCAATCCATGGGTGAAACTTATCCCTAATAATAAGGCCGAAACCTTGAAGGAACTGTGTCCTGGTGCAGTTTCCGGAAGAATGCATATTCCTGTGGGACGCATTCGCCCAATGACTCTTGGGGATACCTTTTTTAATGCTTTTACCGTAGGTGACCAATTGCTGTGGGGAGCTGCTGAGCCGCTTCGCTGTGTATTGCGCCAGGTGCTCGAGCAGTAACATCCCGAACCTTGAACTAAGATCCTAAGTCCCGCCAAGATAAGCACTTGGAGGGACTTATGAAGCTAGCATTCCTGTTATTTTTCGCTTTAATTTCCTTAGCAGCAATCACAGAAGATGACTTTAATTCTTATCGCATAAGATCCATTGAACCTTTGGATGAAGACAAGGAAATGATGGTGACTTTTTGGGAAGATAATCGGGTTTATCGAATTCAGAAGAATTCAAAAATCCATGAATGCCTGGAAAATGCCAGAAAGAGACCTGAAAAAGTGCGCTTAGAACTTGATAAAGAAGGCCAGACCATAGATGGTTGTAGGCCGGTTCAGCGGGGAATTTAAGGGGAAAAGGTGTGCACGATAAGAAAGATTATCGTGCATCGCATTAATGATTGGCTTCTAATTAAGGTGAATTCGGCTGAAAAACTCATCCTGGGAGATCTTCCCTTTATGAACGGCCAGTTTCGCCACCATTAGGGCCTTCTCATAAAGAGGCCTTTCGTCTACAGAAACTAATCCCATATCCAAATGTTTCTGATCATTAGTCCCGTTCTCTTTAACGATGTTTTTTAAAAGCTCCAGGGCCTTATCTAAATCCATATCCAGATCCATATATCTCTCCCAAAATAAAAAAACCTTCAAACGCTTTTTATCACGAATGAAGGTTTTATTCTATGTGAATGTTAAGAACTGATTATGCTGCTCGTGCGGCCGTTTGCGGGATCGCCTCATCAATTAACTGAGAAATGATTTCTTCATTAAGCCCATCATACTGGGCCGCCTTGAAAATCACCTGCAGTTTGGAATTAAGTTTACCCAGATCCATGCGAGTCTTGTGATCAGTTTCCGACTCTAAAATGGCCTCGTGGATGAGGTCTCGGTACTGGCAAACTAAGGCTTCCTGGAAAGTTTCAAGATTACGAACGTTCAAAATGGCCTCCCGGTTTTTTATGCAATCTCTTGCAAAGCTTGATTCTATACAAGAGTACAGGTGTTAATCGGCTAAAATAGTCAGGTAATTAAGAATTAATGACATAGCTCATAACGATTTATTTTTTTTAATCGAGCTAAGTCCTTGAGTGTTATCTAAATGACAAAAAATATGGGCATGTTACCATTAACGGGCATGCAAAAACTTGATCAATTTTTATTTACTGGTGAGCAGTTTATCCCAGGGAATCGTGTTCAGTTACGCTTAGGGATGATTGCTCTGTTATTAAATCGAAACGTCTTAATTGAAGATGTCCCCGGGATGGGCAAAACGACGCTGGTGAAATATTTTGCCAAAAGTAGCGGTTTAAAGTTTCAAAGAATCCAGTTCACAAGCGACCTCTTACCATCCGATATCTTAGGTATTTCAATTTTTCATAAAGAGTCTGAACAATTTATTTTTAAACCAGGTCCGATCTTTGGAGAGTTGATTCTCGCTGATGAACTTAACCGAGGTACGCCCAAAACTCAAAGCGCCCTTCTTCAGGCAATGGAAGAAAAACATGTGACGATAGATGGAGTTACTCATCCACTGCCGGAGCGTTTCTGCCTTTTTGCCACCCAAAATCCAAGAGGGCAGTACGGCACCTATCCCCTACCGGAATCTCAGTTAGATCGGTTTCTTTTCAAGTTTTCCATGGGTCATCTTTCTAAAAAAGAAGAGATCGAATTATTGATGAGTGGCCCCCGCGGTGAAGCCTTGGATAAGCTCCATGCTTCTTTTACTCATGAAGAGCTGGCCATGTGGCAAAAAGAAATTAAGGCCGTCACGGCCTCAGGAATGATCTTGGAATACCTGGCCGATATTCTTCAGAGCGCCCGCAGGCTTGAAGATGCTTTAGGGTTAAGCCCAAGGGCCGGGCTCGAGCTTTTAGAGGCCTCCAGGGCCTGGGCCTATTTCGAAAAAAGAAATTATGTGATTCCTGATGATATTCAGGCCGTTTTCCCTTATGTGGCCGGTCACCGGATGTTTTCTGGCCATTCGCTACCCACTGAATTGGAGAAAATAAGGGCGAAAGAGTTCATTTCTTCCGTTCCTTTCGTCAAAGAAAAATGAGAGTTAAATCCTGGGCAAAAACACAGTTCAAAAAGAAGCCCCGGATCTACATTATGCCCACACGGATGGGTGGCTACCTTAACGGGCTTATTTTTCTCATGTTCCTTCTGTCAGTTGGATATGGAAATAATCTTCTTCTGATTTTTACCTTATTTCTTTTTGGTTTTAATATACTTTGGCTCATTCAGACTCATTTTTATCTTCATCGCTTTAAAGGTCTAAGTGTTTCGATTGAGGACGGCTTTGCGAAAGAAGATGTTTTGGTACAAATAAGTTGGGATGATTATGCTGAAGGCACTTCAAATTTGGAGTTGTGTCTCGAAACGGACCGTAACTCCATTCCTGTAACTCAAGGACTGTGCCGTTTTCCTTTAAGAGGTATTTGGAATATTTCGCATCTTAAAGTGGCAACCGTCATGCCCTATGGTCTCTATCGTGCCTGGAGATATTTACCTCTCCATGAGATTAAGGCCTTCGTTTACCCTGAGAAGTTAAAAGACGTTCCTCCATTAGATATTAAGAGTCAGATAGATGAAGGGGATCTCGCCGCCCAGGAGAAGGGACTTCATGATTTTTGGGGAATGGGTCCCTATCAGGGGGAAGAGCTGAGAAGGATTAGTTGGAAACACTACGCGCGTTTAGGAACACTGGTGGTTAAAGAAGGAGAAAGATTTTCAACTTCAAAAATTAATTTCCGTTATTATCCTGAATTACCTGATAAGGAGCTTCAGCTTTCACGACTGGCAACTCAGATGCTTTATTGTCATAAAAATGAAATTCATTTTTCACTTAATACAGGAACTTTTAAACGAGATTCAGGTAGAGGTCAGAATCATTTGAAGGAATGCCTCCGGGAGCTTAGTAAATGTTAAAAAGTGACTGGAAACAAAGTTTCATCCTTTTGATTTTCATATTTCTTCTCCATGAAACACTTACGACCACAACTACGGCCTTAGTGGTTTTAGGTCTGGGGCTTTCGGGTTTTAGGATAAAGCTCCATAAGCATATTCGTAATTTTCTCGCTTTAGGAGTTTTTGCTTCTTACTGGATCACTTACGGCAAGATCATTGACCCGGAAGTTGGATTAAACTTTTTAACCAGTATCATCGCCTTAAAAATCCTGGAAAGAGAAGACAGACGAGATCGATATATGATCTTTTTCGGTTTAATTCTTTTGATATCTGCCGGGGCATTATTCGAGAGGACTCTGACTTATGTGTTCTTCTTTGGTGGTTCATTCCTGATTCTGTTAAGTGATTTTTATTCTTTTGTTGAACGAAAGTTTAAAGCGAAAGAGGTGATTCTGGGACTCACCTGGATACTTCCCCTCACCTTCCTGATGTTCTTTTTAGTTCCCCGCTCTCTTAATCCTATTCCCTTTCATCAGGGTAAAACTGGACCCGGGGAAATGGGCTATACCCCTGATGTTAATATTTCGGATATAGAATCCCTCGTCTCAAATCCGGCACCGGTTTTCCAGGTTTTACTTAATAAGAATTTAAACCAACATGAACTTTACTGGCGGGGAAATACACTTTCCTACACCGATGGCTGGAATTGGATTCAGATGTCTCAGGATCAGGAGGGACCAGAGTTCTTGTTAGGAACAAAAGCTCTTAGTGATGAAATCAAGCAAAGTTTCCGTCTCTATGGAAAGTCGGAGTATTTTTTTACCCTGGATACTCCCCGAACGATTAGCTTTGGTAAAAATGTGCTGGGCCTGGGTTCGAAAGGCACTCTTAATCAAAAGAATAGAAGCTGGGTTCCTCGCTATGAAGTTATAAGCGGCCCTGGAAGACCAATAGAAGACCTTGAGTCTCAGCAGTACTACCTTCAAGTGCCATGGTCCAAAACTCTGAAGCAAAAAGTTACTAAGACATTTCAGGGAGAGTCTTTAGAGGAGGTTGTGGCCTCAATTCGTAGTCATTTTGTCACAGAGAAATTCAGTTATTCTTTAAGCCCGGGCAGAAGCCAGAGCTTTCAGGAATTTATGAATAGGAAAATTGGACTTTGTTCTCATTATGCCTCTGCAGTTGCTCTTATTCTTCGTACCAAAGGGATCCCAGCTCGTTTAGTCTCAGGCCACATGGGGGGAAATTATAATCGTTTTGCAGATTTTTATCTCGTTTCACAAAACGATGCCCATGTCTGGGTGGAAGCTCAAAGCGGCGGTAAGTGGATAAGACTAGACCCTACTGAGTGGATCGCACCTGATCGAGTCCGGCTGGGTGGAGAGGCATTCATTGAAAGCGTTCAGGAAAGTGCTCTTATAGGGGGCAAATTCTTTCGAGGACCCCGGTTTATTCAGGATTTAAAGATGTGGTTTGGCCAATGGGATTTTCTCTTCTATCAGTGGCTGGAAGAAATGGATTATCACTCTCAGGAGGCGATGCTCTCGAAGTTTAAATTTAAAAGGGAGTGGCTCTTTTCGGTCATTCCTCTCCTGATGGTCATTTTTATGGGCCTGTACTCGTGGTATCTGAAAAGAAATACTGACACAAAACAAACAGATCCACTGCAGAAACTGTGGCAACTTTTTTTTGAGAAAGCACATAAGCGCGGGCTTCTTCTGTCTCGGACCTCACTTCAGGAGTCATCGAAAGAACTAAAACTTTATCAAGGGGCCCAGCGGGAACAGATGGTTGAAATTTGGAAGGAACTGCAGGAAGTTAGTTTTCAAAATAGCACCCAAACTTTAAGTGCTCTAAAAAAGAAAATCCGAAGACTTTAATCCATAACTTTGAAATCAGCGTCAACCACGGAGCTGTCTTTACCCTTGGGAGGATTCGGGGTTGATTTATCTTTATTGGAGAGTTGGTCGTCACGAATGGTCTTCATCACCTGATACATTTGGTAAAAACGGCGTATAAAATAAATGAAGAAAACAACGACGATCAGTTTTAGTAGTTTCATGAGCTAACATTAGATGGATGAAAGTAAAAAAGCAAGAATTCTAGGTCTCTGATTCCTCGGATTTTTCTTCCTCTTCTTGTTTCAGTCGCTCTAATTTCTCTTTTAATTTTTCTTCGTTAAGCTTCTTAAATTCTTCAGTTTCTTCACTGATTTTAGCGTCATGATCTCTGAAGAAAATAGAGTTTACAAACTGACGAAGTTTCATTTTCTCTGCTTCACCAATGGCATGAATGAGACCATGGTACTCTGGTACTTTCCCTGGCCCTTTGATAGGGACGATGTGTATGTACATGGGGACAGGTTGTGTGAGATGAAAATTTAAACCCTTCTCTAATGGCACATCACAGGTAAGAATCATGTCGGTTTCTGACAATTTACTCACCTTAATAGCGATATTGATTTCACCCAGAGAAGCCGGACTAGTCTTTTTTAAGAAGACCTTTTTTTGATTTTTCTTTACCGCCGGTGTCTTGGATGTGAT
>JAEYUK010000210.1 GCA_023432655.1 Pseudomonadota bacterium
ACTAATCACCTGAATTTTATCTAGTTCGATACATGGGCTATATCGCCAGCCTCGAAGCATGTAGTTGCCTCCACCTAAGCTGTCCAAGTTATCGATGGCGGCATAAAGATGATCATCAACGGCATTGGAATCGGCTTCTCCGATACTAATCTTATCTTCCAGAACGTCATTGACGGAAATCTGATAGTCCCCACCTTGCAAGTTACCGATAGAAATGACTTCTTTGAAAGGCACTACCATATCCGGACAAGACTTTTTCTCGGCCGATGAAAGAGCAGTCACTTCAACTTTGATTCGGTCTTCCACCACATCTACCATCACAGTATTGCGGGAATAACATGGATTAGGAAAATGACCAGTTACCACAACCTCAACTGCATCATTGCTATCAAAGCCTTGTGGAACATATAGATGTTTCACTGGGGCCGGACCAATACTTGGTGCAGAAAAGGCCATTGGTGAGAGACAAAGAGCAGTAAGTAATAAAGACTTTTTCATAGAGGCCTCCTGTTAATAGCTAAACGATATCGCTGCCAAAACAGAACGAAACTGAGAAAGACAGTCTTAAATTATGACATTAATCATGTTTGTGAATTTAGTTTGTTGAACAGGAAATTTAGGCAAAAAAAAAGCCCCGGCGCGAGACGGAGCTTTCTAAAAAATCTTTCACACTTTTTATAACTTGTTCCTTTCGGAAAAAGTTGGTGCCCAGTGAGGGACTCGAACCCCCACGCTCGCGCATTAGGTTCTAAGCCTAACGTGTCTACCAATTCCACCAACTGGGCAACTAGGTATGTGAGAGGAGTCGATTATGACGAAGTCTTAAGAAATTGGCAAGAAATAATTTACGAAGCTTTTCGAATATTTTTTTGGGGCGTCGCAGCCTTCGCCTTAGCGGCATCTTTCTTTAGCTTATCGAGCTGGTTCTGAAGGGCGGTTTTTTCCTGGCGCAGTTTATTCGTTTCTTTTTTGGCCTCGGCTAAGAGGTTTTTATTTTCAACGATATCCTGAGTGAGCTTTTTCACTGAATGTTCCAACTGAGAGAGCTTAACCTTGGAGCCATCGTCAGCACCGACCAGAGTTTTTTGTGGTTTCATGAGTTCCTGAATCTTCGCTTCAAGAACACTCATTTTTGATGAACTTTCCTTGAGTTGATTTTCCAGGATCTGATTCTGCGCTTGCATGCGCTTAAGTTCTGAATCACTAGGGGCCGGAGCAGATTTTTCTTCTGGGCTGGTTTTATTACTTTCCAGTGCCATCTTTTTGATGACCATTTCTAATTTAGATTTTTCCTGTCTAAGCAGCAAAAGCTCACTATGCTCTTGTTGCGATTTGGCCTGCCACTTATCAGAACTCTTCTTGGCCAGATCAAGCTGGTTTTTAAGTTGGTTATTCAACATTTGGAGCTTGCGTGCCTCTTCCTTCGAGTCATCACTACTTGAGGTGTTCATTTTTTGAGCGAGGCTCGAGATTTTCACTTTATAAACATCTAACTGTTTTAAAAGGTTAGAGTTTTGTTTTTCCAGAAGGCGGATCGACTTTTCCTGGTTTTGAGCAAGGCCTGTTGCCAGTGTATGACTCAACTGTTCATTCTTCTGACGAAGAACATTGAGTTCACCATCTTTTCTCTCAATGAGTTTAGTGAATGTTTCTTTCATTTTGATCAGCATCAGATCTTTGCCTTTAATAAGGCGCTGAGATTTTTCTATTTCCTGATTATACAAATTCTCCTTCTGCATATTCTCAATATGCAGTTTTCTCGTTTTGAGTTCTTCGGCCTTGATATCAGACATGAGTTTAGATTCTCGCTCCAGGAGCCCTGCCAGTTTCTTTAATTCTGCCTGATTGAGTTCTTTTTGCTCTTTTAGTTTTTCAGTAAAATGCTTGCGTAGAGCTTCATCTGAATCAAGTTTCTCACTTAGATTTTCTTCAGAAGCGGCTGCCATCGCCTTTTTCTGAACTTCGGCCAATTTATCTCTGGTGGTTGTTAAAATCTGGACTTCCTGATTTAAATTTGTGATTTGCGACCGAAGTCTATCATTTTCAAGCGCCATCTTTTTAACAAGCTGTTCAGGAGTCTGATGAACAGATTCTTCTGTCGATTTCTGGACAGGTGTTTCCTGTTCTTTTTGTTTCTCGATTATTCCTTGTTTAATTATTTCAGGAAGTTTCTGGTGTTGAAAATCATCAATATCATTATTGTCCAGATCCTCAACCGGCTTATTGAGTTGTTTGGCAAAATCAAATAAACCACTTTTAATGAGTGATGGTATCTTATCTCCCAAAGAGCGTACTTTTAAATTACTCTCCTTGGTCGTATCATCCACTTTAGCAGCAATCCGGTAAGCAACTTTATCGATATCCAGCTTATTACCAGAAACACGTATAACTGTTTTTTCTTCTTCAAATTTATCTTTAACAACTGTAACAAGCTCGTCAAGATCGAGTTCGCCCTTGATAATGCGGATTTCATCTGCCCGGTCCTCCGCACTACCAGAGACAATAGTCTTATCATCCTGAGCCGTCTCAGGAGCACCAGAAACCGTCGTAACAGCTTCTGCTTCTTCCGGGGTCCCATTGACGACTGTTGCACTTTCTTTTTCTTCAGGTATTTCACCGGTAACTTTAGTCGCTTCTTCTTTCTCAGGTTTTGCTGAGAAAAAAAGTCTCTCGGTAAAATCGGGTATCGGTTGAGAATCTATAAGAGAAGAACTAGTCCCTTGATTTTCGTATTTATGAAGGACCAGCCCATCATCGAGGCCAGTGAACATCAAGCCTCGATTTTCAAATTTAATCCTACTATCTTTGGTCCATAAAGCGGTGACGATCACTTTATTCACACTTGGCATGTAGGAAAAATCAAAAAAATCAGCAGACTGAACAGCTGTATTTAAAAAGTATTCTTCCGCTCTTTTAGTCAGAACGGATGATAACGATGTTGTAACATCGAGGAGCTCCAGGTGTTCTGAGAAAAAGTGCATTTGCAGAGCAAAGACATCCTCGTAGGCACCATAAGTCACTTCAAAAGGGAGACCGGCCTTATTTTGTTTCTTAAGACCTGCTACATACATTAAAAGGTGATCGAAATAAGTTTTGAGGGTTAAAGCTTCAATGCCTGCTTCAAAAGCTTTATGAATAAGACGGTCGAGATATTCCCCTGTATTGAATGGATTAGTAATATTAAAGGTACCCAACTCTTGAAAAGATGGGTAATTGTCCCCCAGGGTAATCCCACCATAGCCCTGGAAATACTTATCCATGATGAATGGACCCAGGTTACCTTTAAACCAAATATCATCCAAGACAAGGTTACCATTATTAATAGTAAAGTTCTGCAGGTCTTCGACCTGAGAGAGAGAAATGATATGGCGGTCTTTCTTAGTTAGATCATAGGTTTCATTGATCAGATTATAATCATAAAGATCTTTGGTAATGATATGAGTCCAATCAGCGTTTGCATTACTAACCAGGGGGTCGATAACCAGAATGTTTCTCGAAATAAAATAATCATGAAGCTCTGGCGACAGAGCCCCGGTGAGATTAAGAATTGCGAGAGGTCTACTCATCCGGTTCATTAGCTTCCTGTCTCCTTCATTGTTTCACAATAATTGAAGGTCAAACAAAGCTTCTTATAAACTCGGTTAACTGGAAGATCGTTTAGTTTTTTGTTCTCAAAATTAATGAGGTACGAGACAACATTTTCTTCAAATCCGTATTCTGACGAGATTTCCACTAATGCATCTGAGAAAATCACGACGGCTTCCCAGCTCGAGACCTGGCCTTTAATCACCCCTCTGGGGAAACCTGATCCGTCACTAAGTTCGTGCTGGTACAGGCACACTTCTACTAACTCGGGATATGAGAGCAAGGCACTTTCTTTTAAAAATTCATAACTCTTTTTAGGATGATTTAAAAAGACATCGGTTTCAAGCTTCGTCGCACTTTCGGTTTTTAAGTATCTTTTTCCAGATCCCGGAATTCGATTTTCAGCATTACACGCTTCGGCCACATAATAACTATAGTTGGAGTCGCATAGACCTATGTCCAGGGTAAATGTGAGGACATAAAAATCTTTCAGGATTAAATAATCATAAAACTCATTAGCAATGCCCGCGATAATAGAAAAGGCACCGGAATAGAGCGCTTTTCTGAAAAGATGCATATCGGTTTCATGCATCTTCGCCTGGTCTTCAAGCGAAATACTACAAAATGTTTCATAACAAGCGAGAGCAAAACTCAAAAAATGTTCTTCTTTGCTGTAGGCAGAGTGAAAGTCCTTCATAATCTCGAAGCATTTCATTCGAATATCTTTTTCAAACTGAAGATACTTCAAATCACGGAAGGAAATTTTGAATTTCTCTTTGAGTTCTTCGTTTACGACACACTCATAATCAAAAACAGGATTAGTAACTGCATACTTTTTTATAAAGGCTGGATCAACGAATACGCCTGGCTTCATCAGATAAAATTTCCGCTCGCCGGAACTCAGATACAAGTTTCCATCGCAAATAATTTTCTTTGCGAAGTCTTTGATCGGTAATTTTTGAAGCACTCTTTTTTCAGTCATTTTGGGTTTTAAACTCCACAATATCTATCGGTATTTATTGAGGAATTTTGAGAAAAACATCCTTAAGAAATCTCATCTCCGTTGGACTGTTTTAGTCAGATGTCATAGTGTAGTGCTTCAGCTATGGGAGCGTTGCTATGGATTTTCAATTAATTGACTGGATTTTTATCCTTGGTTACATCATTTTTGTCTTTTTCCTCGCCTTCAAATCCCGAGAGGACATGCATGAAAGCGAGCTTCATAATCCCAAGCAGATTGCTCAGTCAAAATTCATGGCCAACAAATCCCTGACTTTTTTTGAATCTATTTGCTCCATTATTGCGACCGAAGTCTCTGCCCTCACCTTTATTGGCATACCGGCCGTGGCCTTCAAAGGTGATTATACTTTTATCCAGATTTACATGGGCGCGATTGCCGCTCGCTTTGTCATTGCTTTGGTTTTTCTTCCAAAAGTTTATGATAAGGGACTGACTGTTTACGAAGTGATGGCAAAAGAAACAGGTCTTCCATCAGGACAAAGGGCCGTCGCCGTCTTTTATTCACTCAGTAAAATTATCTCCATTGGGGTTAGGCTTTTTTCCGGCTCCATCATGGTGGCGACCTTCTTTAAAATCAATATCTACTTAGGTCTCACCGCCGTCACCATCCTCACTCTCCTTTATATCCAGATTGGAGGCCTTAAGGCCGTGGTAAGAACAGATATTCTCCAGATGTCTCTTTTTATTGGTGGAGGAATTCTTGCCCACTTCATCATCCCTCAGACAAGTGGTCAAACATGGGGTGCGATGATGTCTCTCGCTCAAGAAGCAGGTAAAACGACCTTCGTGGATTTCTCCAATCCGTGGCCTTTTATTATAGGAATTTTAGGAGGCTTTCTCTTTGATATGTCCACTCACGGCGTGGACCAGGACTTTGCTCAGAGAATTACGGCCAACCGAAAATTAAAACATGGTCAGTACGCGATATTTTTTTCGTCCTTCATTTCCATTAGCGTAGGGCTTCTCTTCGTGGGAGTGGGCTCACTACTTTGGGCGTACTATCAGTCCCATCCGCTACCGACGGAGGTCCCGAATGCCGATCATCTCTTTCCCCATTTTATTGTGACTTATTTCCCTTTAGGACTTAGAGGCATCATGGTGGCAGGAGTTCTAGCGGCGACAATGAGTGTTCTTGATTCTACAATCAATGCTCTTTGCGCCACTTCCTATAATGATATCTTTCCGAATCGCGATCCGAAAAAGATGAAATTCTACGGACTGATTGATTCTATCGTCATTGGTTCATTGATCTTAGGAATTGCCATACTGGCTTCTAAAAATGACGGTCTTCTTTATCTGGGTCTTAAGGCCCAGTCATGGACAGGCGGAACACTCCTTGGGATTTTCTTAACAAAAATCGTCTTTAAAAGAGTCTTTCCTTATCAATTAACAAAATGGAATGTGATTGGGGCCTATGCAGTGGGTACTGCCGGAGTTTTTGTAAACACTCAGGTTCTCAATTGGAATTGGAACCTGAATGTTTATTGGGGTTGCGCTTTAAGTATGATCTTTTTAAAAATCTATTCTCTCATTAAATGTAAAAGCCAGGACTTGATCTGACTGTTAATAGGAAAGTAAACAACTGAAAGACAATATCTAGTTTGAACGCCAGCGCGGATTAGAAGGCGTTAGCAATCGATATCCTGTTTATTCATCTCTCTATATGCTTAACTCTCTTAATCACCAGCAGTTCGAGCTGGACTTTCCTATTAACAGTCAGATCAAAACTCAACTTCTACTACTTAAACCAATGAAGAAAGATCTGATTTAACGAGACCTTTTGGAATCGCTGAGAGAAGAGTTCTGGTGTACTCTTCTTTTGGATTCTTATAGATGTTACTCGCCTTATCCATCTCGATAATTTTACCGGCGTTCATCACACCGACTTCATCAGCGATGAAGTTCACTACCGACAGATCGTGGGAAATAAACACATAAGTTAAGCCGAACTCTTGCTGAAGATCTAAGAGCAAGTTCAACACTTGGGCCTGAACAGAAACATCCAGCGCTGAAACCGACTCGTCACAAACAACGAACTCCGGACGAAGCATAAGAGCACGAGCAATACAGATTCTCTGTCTTTGCCCACCAGAGAACTCATGAGGGTATCTGTTAAGCTGATTAGCACTCAGTCCAACTTTCTGGAAAAGCTCGCGGGCCATATCCAGGCGCTCTTGTCTGCCAGAACCAATATTATGAATATTTAGTGGCTCAGTAAGAATCTCTGAAACCGTCATCCGAGGGTTTAATGAAGAATAGGGATCCTGGAAAATAATCTGCATTTTACGGCGAAGAAGGCGAAGCTCTTCCGCATATACGTTAGTGATGTCTTTCCCGTCATAAATAATGCTTCCCGAAGAAGGCTCAACCAGACGCAGGATAGATCGGCCTAGAGTCGTTTTACCACAACCCGACTCACCCACGAGACCTAGTGTTTTCCCTTTCTTCAACTTAAAGCTAACATCATTAACCGCTTTAAAGTGATCTACCGTTCGACCGAAGATCCCGCCTTTAATTGGGAATTGAGTTACAAGGTTATTTACCTCTAAAAGGATGTCGCTGCTTTTTTCAACTTCAGATTCTTTTTCAAAAACCTGTACTCTTTCAGCAGATACATGTTTTTCTGTTCCATCTTCATTCATGAAGTCTGAAACAGTGAGAAGTCTTCTTGGGTTGGCACCTAATTTGGGTCTACAGGCGAGAAGTCCTTTGGTGTAAGGATGCTGGGCCGTATAGAAAACTTCCTTAGCATTATTCTTTTCAACTACATTAGATCGATACATCACCACAACGTCATCAGCGATATCACCAATAACACCCAGGTCGTGAGTGATGAACATCATACTCATGTTATATTTCTGTTGTAGGCTATGAAGAAGATCGAGAACTTGCTTCTGAATAGTCACATCCAAAGCAGTGGTCGGTTCATCACAAATGAGAAGTTTTGGCTCACAAGCAATCGCCATAGCAATCATCACACGCTGCTTTTGGCCCCCTGACATTTCATGGGGGTATTTATGAGCGCTGGCCGGAGGATTTGGGATCCCCACCTGATTCATAAGATCAACGGCACGATCCCAGGCTTCTTTCTTTGAAATCTGACGGTGAATTCGAATGGTTTCTGCAATTTGATCTCCGACCTTAAAAACCGGATTCAAACTGGTCATTGGTTCCTGGAAAATCATAGAAATCTGATTTCCACGAATCTGACGCATTTTATCTTCGTTGAACTTTAAAAGATCCTGGCCGTTAAAAAGGATTTCCCCTTGAGGAATTTTAGCGGCAGGTTTTTGTAAAAGGCCCATGACTGCCAGAGAAGTCACTGATTTTCCCGATCCAGACTCTCCTACGATACCAATCGTTTTACCGGCAGGTATATCAAATGAAATGTTATTCACGGCCCGAGTCACACCTTCGCCGGTGTGAAAGTCAACCACGAGATTTCTTACTGAAAGAAGTGGTGAAGTCATTGCTATTTTCCTTTTAGCTTTGGATCAAGGGAGTCACGTAGTGCATCCCCGAGTAAATTAAACGCAAGTACGACTAAGAACATGGCGAATGTAGCACCTGCAAGCTGCCACCAAACTCCACGAGCAAGTTCAAGTTTAGCATCATCGATCATTGTCCCCCAACTTGGTTCACCCTGAACTCCAAGACCGAGGTAAGAAAGAATAACTTCCGACTTAATCGCAAACTGGAACTGTAATGAGGTATTAATGATCACAATGTGAGTAACGTTAGGAAGGATATGAAGAAACAGCTTACGAAAGTGTCCTCCTCCAATCGCTCCTGCGGCCTGAACGTATTCACGTTCTTTATGCTTAATCACTTCACCACGAATAAGACGACATAAGGTCACCCAGCTCGTTGCACCTAGTGCGATGTAAACAGCAAAGATCCCCTTTCCTAGAATCATGGTAATGGAAATCAAAAGCATGATATTTGGGATGGAAGAGAAAGTTGTATAAAGCCAGGTGATGAAATCATCAACCCAACCACCGAAATAACCGGCCACAGCACCTAAAATAACACCGATTGGAATGGCGATCAGAGCAGTGAAGAGTCCAACCGACATGGCAATTTGGGTTCCATGGACAACTTTCGCAAATACGTCACGGCCAAAAATGTCAGTCCCAAACCAATGTTCAGCAGAAGGCGGAAGATTGGAAGCTCCCACTTCTTTTGCCCAATCAGAGGCGATAAGACCCATCGATGCTAAAATAGCGACTAAGGAATAAATAACAACAATCACCAAAGAGACCAGGGCCATCCGGTCCTGGATAAGTCTCTTAAAGGCGTCTTTCCACAATGAATTCTCTTTCATATTTTCTACTTCTACTTCAATTTCACTCTAGGATCAGCAAACGTATAAAGAACGTCTGTCACTAAACTGAGGATGATATAAAGGACACTTGATAAAATTGCCATCGCCTTAATAACCGGAAAGTCCGATGAGTTAAGAGCATTGAGCGTAATACCACCAAGACCCGGGATACTAAAAAAGTTCTCAAGAAGGAGCGCACCTAAAATAAGCGTAGGGATCTGAATCACTACGTAAGTAATAATAGGAATGAGTGCGTTTCTTAAAACGTGTTTAAGTAAAACGACTACCTCTCCTAACCCCTTAGCGCGAGCAGTACGAACATAGTCCTGATAAATCTCATCCAGGATAACTGTTCTAAAGAAACGGACATCCGGACCAAGACTTAAAAGAATAAAGATGATTGCAGGTAGTGCAATATAAGGAACGAAATCAGGAAACCCGAATTCAAATCCAGAGATTTCAAACCAACCAAGCTTATAGGCAAAAAAGTATTGGAAGAAGAGAATGTACGCTAGAGCGGAAATACTCACGCCAGCAATACAAAGGAAGCGTACAAATAAATCGATGCCCTTTCCGCGATAGAAAGCTACCACCAAGGCTACAATGAGTGACAAGATAGTTGAGATCACAAAAGCTGGAACCGTCAGGGCCATTGAAGGGTATGCCCCTTGAATGATCATCTGAGAGATTTCCTGCTTGGTTGCCCATGATCTTCCAAAATCAAAAGTAAAAGCTGATTTTACAACATCGAGATACTGATCAAATAAAGGCTTATTCAGTCCTAATTGTTCTCTAAGCTCCATCATCTGTTTTGCAGTAGCATTTTTTCCTAATAAAACTGCAGTCGGATCACCGGATACCAGGTTAAACAATACGAAAATAATGAAACTCACCCCCAGGAGAACGGGGATGAGATATAACAGTCGTCTAATAATATACTTGAGCATCTTACCTACTAAAACTTCTTACTAAGTTGTTTTTTAACTTCAAGGTCTACGTTTAAATATTGAAATTGGTTATGGTTGAATTCCATCACTTTAAAGTTCTTCAACCAGGCCTGGGTTAAATAGATGTCTGTGCGGTTGAAGCTAAACACCCAAGGAACATCCAAAGCCGCCATCTCATTTAGCTTCTCATAAAGAGCAGTTCTTTCTGGTGAATCCTGCATAATTGTTGCTTTCGCAAAAAGAGCGTCGAATTCAGGATTACAGTAGTTGGCACCGTTTGATCCTGGGGCCTGGTTAGGACAGTAAAGAAGACCTAGGAAGTTTTCGGCATCCGGATAGTCTGCTCCCCAACCCATCGTGTACATCTGGTGCTGCTTCTTAGTGACCTTATTTACAAGTTCAGGCCAGGTGTTCATACCGACTTTAATTTTAATCCCGATTTTCTCCATACACTTCGCGAAGAACTCAATCTGCTGACGAGCAACAGTTTCGTTTCTTGTTTGAATAGTTATTTCCGGGAAACCTTTACCTTCTGGATATCCAGCTTCAGCAAGGAGTTTTTTGGCCTGTTCAATATCAAGCTTAGTATAAGGGTTTTTGAAATCCTTTCTGTTACCTGCGAGTCCTGGCGGAACCGGACCAGTAGAGACGAAAGCTGTATTCTCGTGGAAAAGACGGTTCGCCTCATCACGGTCATAGGCCAGGTTCATCGCACGTCTAACTTTAACATCTTTGAAAATTGGATTTTCATGGTTAAAAGCGAAGTAAGTGACATCAAGCATAGGCAGCATGAATAAACGCATGCCTTTTTCTTTATGTTCAGCGCGAAGTTCTGTTTTTTCATCCAAGGTTTGCTGGATGTTTACATCTTTAATTTCGATGATATCTGTTTTAGCTCTCTGGAAGCTCAACCATTTTGGCTGAGATTCAACAGTAATATAGACATTGATTTTATCGACTAAGGGAAGCTTCTTACCGGCATCAGAAAGAAGACCTCTTTTATCGTCCCCTTCTTCACCTTCTGATGGATAAAATTTTTCCCGGAACTTCGGGTTACGATTGTAAACGATCATATTTGATTGATCAAAGAGTGGCAGAATAAACGCACCTGTTCCAACCGGGTGATTTAAAAACTCTTTTCCAAAGTGATCAACTGCTTCCTTGGCCACGATGAATGTGTAAGGCATAGCAAGGGCATAAAGGAATTGAGGGTATGGTTTTTTTAGTTTGATCTGGATAGTGTAATCATCCACTTTTTTCAAACCTTCAATCGGCTCATCATAATTAGTTGTTTCAGCTTGAGCGTATTTTTCTCTCCATTCATTTAGGCCTGCAATTCTATCATCAAGAACCCACCAGCCTTTAGCTGTAAGCTTCGGGTCAGCAAGTCTTTTATAAGAGTAAAGAACGTCATCAGCTTTTAATTCACGGCCGATTCCATCTTTGAAAGCAGGACTATCATGGAACAAGACACCTTTCTTGATTTTGAAAGTGTATGTCAGCCCATCTTTACTTACTTCCGGCATGCTTTCAGCAAGATTCGGCATAAGTTCATATGGACGTTTTAATGGATGAAATTCGAAGAGACCTTCATAAACTTTTCCAGCTTCGTTGCCAGAGTATTTGTCAGAGGCGTTGATGGGATCAAATCCAGAA
Source organism: Pseudomonadota bacterium (assembly GCA_023432655.1). Lineage (GTDB taxonomy): Bacteria > Bdellovibrionota > Bacteriovoracia > Bacteriovoracales > Bacteriovoracaceae > Peredibacter. The sequence goes on from JAEYUK010000210.1 coordinate 11,533, forward strand.
ATTTTTTCTGGAGAAACCAGATTGATCTCTCTTTCAGTGAAATCATTTTGCTTACTGCATCCGAAAACAAGAGTGAGCATAACGCTCAAAATTAAAACCAAACCCTTCATTTACGCTCCTCTCAAAAATAAGCATTAATTATAAGCTATTAGAATTGATTAATCTTTATAAAAACAGTGCGTTCTTGACAAGAGGTGCAATTTGCGACCGGTTTTGTCAGGGAATCTTACTGCCAGAAAAGTTCTAATGAAAAGGACGAATTTTTCTGCTGAAAATGTCTGTCGGAAACATATAAACGGAAATTTGACTGCGAAAAGAAAGACTCTGTAAGATTTTTCCCCTCCAGGACCACACTTCGGCCCTGTTCCAGCATTTTTTGAATAATAAACTCACCTTTTGTGACGCTTATCAAAAAAGTCTCTCCATCCAGTTCACACTTAAATTCATTTAGATGCGTCGAGCACTTTCGGGAAATATTTAAGTCAGAAGCCTGAGCGAACCGAACCAGTGAGCGCATTCCAACTAAAAACTTATCGGAACTTAGAACTTTATCCAGCTGCACTCTTTTGAACTCATGACGAATTCTTCTTTCAAAAGTTTCGATTTCTGAATCTTTCATCTCTTTTTGTTTAAGATCCGGCAGGGTCATGATCTCTTCCCCTTGTAGAGGAATATTTACGCCAATAACCCAATCATGATTTTCTTTTAAAAGGCTTTCAAAACTAAAAACGTATTGGTTTTGACCTAGAGAAAGTCGACCGCGCCCTTCTCCGGTAAATTGAAAAGAATTGAGAAGTTTTTCTTTATCCTTATCATCAATTTTCTCCAGCCCTTTGAAGAGAGCACATGAGGATAGAAAAAATAAAAAGGCCATGCATTTGATAAACATGACCTCATATTGAAATTGTTTTTATTGAAACGCAAGTTCAATCAAGCTTGCCCGAAGCCGGAAGACGGACGCTTTCCAGCTCTTCCATTTGTAGCATGATATCATTTTTATCGTTTTCATAGCGCACAAGCTTCAGGGCCGACTCGAGGTAACTTTTTGCGCGAGAGTGATCGTTCATTTTCTTATGAAGTGTCGCCAGGTGCTTTAAAATTTCCACATCTTCAGGGACTTTTTTAAAGGCATATTCCAGTTCTGCCAGGGCCTTCTCGTACTGACCTTTTTTATAATAGTACCATCCAAGAGAATCACGAATGTATCCATCATCTGGACTAATTCTTAGGGCCGTTTGAATGTATTCGAAGGCCTTATCAATATCCTCCCCTCTAACGAGAAGCGAATAGCCTAAGAAGTTCCAGGCATGAGCATTCTTCGGTTCTTTTTCAATGATACTCATAATAAGAGAAGTTGATTCTTCGTATTTCTTCTCTTTTTCATAGAGATTAGCCAGATAGTACTTGTGTTGGGTCGAGAAATTTTTCTCATCCTGGACAACCATCATAGCTTCCATGGCTTCTCTGGACTGACCGATACTTTCATAGAACCCAGATTTAATAACACTGAATTCCACTCTCATATCTTTAAATTCATCGAGCTTCGCATTCACAAATTGAACAAAACGATCTTTCCATTTCGTCTGTTGTTTATTTTGATGCTCCTGCTCGGCCAGGGTCGAAAGCATATTGGCCATCTGAACAGAACTGTCTGTATACAGACCGCTGTCAGTAGGAATTTGATTGAAGTATTCAATTGATTGGGAATACTGCCTCATTTCCTGATGAATAGCGCCTAAGTAATAAAGGATTTTATCGGATTGGGGAGCCGCTGCCAGGAGGTCTTTAAAGACAGAGATCGCTTCTGGATACTTTTTAGCGTCTGTATAAAGGATACCTAACTTCACCTTTAGGTTTAAATTTTCCGGCTCAAGATCACTTAAGCGCTCAGCATAGGGAATCACTTCCTCATACTTCTCTTTTAAAAACAAGGCCTGGACAACTCTTGAAAGGATTCCCGTATCATTGGGTTGTTTTTCCAAATAGGAAGTATAAATTTTGATGGCGGCATCGTGCTGTTCTCTTTCTTCCAGAATAATTCCACGAGCGCTGACTGCCTGACCAAGATCAGGTTGACGCTTAGTTGCCTGTTCAAAAGACTTCATCGCCTTGGAGACTTGTCCCATGTCTAGGTAAATTTTCCCCGCATAGTAGTCGTACATTCCATTTTTAGTGTCGTGAGAAGCACAAGTCTGAAGCTGCTTAATGGCTTTTGAAGTTTCTTTGTTAACGGCCATCGACTTACTTAAAAAGACGCAGGCGTCCTCATTCTTTGGATTGGCCGCCAAAATCTGACGATAGACCGATTTGGCCATCTCTTCTTTATCAAGCCCGGTGTAGACACCAGCAAGAATAAGTCCAACCCTTTCGTCCTTACCTTTGAAATAGAGTTTTTCCAGAACTTTCATGGACTCATCCAGATCACCGACCCGGATAAGACTAATGGCGTATTTTTTCTGAACAAATTCATCATCGGGAACGAGGGTAACCAAATGCTTAAATAAAATAGATGCTGTCGTGAAGTCCCCTTCCATCAAGGACATGTTCCCTTTTAGAAAGAGGTCTGTTGCTAAATAATTTACAGTGGATTTGTTATTTTTAGCTTCCACAACCATTTGCTCGAGCCTTTTGGAGGCGATCAACAGAGC
>JAEYUK010000222.1 GCA_023432655.1 Pseudomonadota bacterium
GATAAACATAGGCCGTATAAACCTGTGCGGCCTTTCCGCCCTGAGACCATAGATGAAAGAGGTCCAGAGGCTTAGTAATCCCCCCCACAGAAATAAGTTCAGTGTTTAATTTTTCTCTCAGTATGAGTTCTCGAACGGCACGGGACTTTTCACTTAGAAGGACTCCGGAAATTCCTCCCAATCCGCGTTCAGGCATAATGGTGGTGTTAGTAGCAATGACACCTGTGAGCCCTAGATCGGATGCCAGATGGGCCAGTTCGATAATTTTATCGTTCTCCAGATCGGGGGCTATTTTCAGATAGAGATCTTTATCCTGTTTCTTCTTATTTAGTTCTGAAAAGAGTTCAGTTAAATAGGACTTTTCCTGAAGGGCCCGAAGCCCCGGCGTATTAGGGCTTGAGACATTTATCACAAAATAGTCTGCATCATGAATCAATGATTCGAATAAAAGAGCTAGTTCTTCAATGCTGTCTTCAGGTGTAGTCTCTTTGTTTTTTCCAATATTAGCGCCAATGGGTGTTGGCCCATCATACGAACGAAGGCGGGGGAGGATGGCCGCGAGACCCTGATTTGGAAAGCCCATCGCATTGCGGAGGCTTTCTTCCGTGGGATAACGAAACATTCGAGGACGAGGGTTACCTTCTTGCGGACGTAAAGTTATTGTCCCACATTCAATGGCCCCGAAACCTTGAGCACTAAAAAATGAAAGGGCTTCGGCATTTTTGTCCAGACCTGCTGCTAGCCCAATAGGAAAAGTCCACTGAGTTTTTCCAACTTTAATGGTCAGAGCGGGATCGGTATTAATGCCGCTAAGGTGGCCCAGAGTAGGGGCAAGTTTGGCCACGTCAATGACCAGATTATGGGCCACTTCCGGGTCAAGTGAAAACAGTAGAGGTTTGAGCCATTGATATAGCATAGCTAGATGGTATTCAGCTTTTCTTTGAAAGTCATCCGACCCTATGAGATAATTTTAGGAAGAGGAAGATTATGTTTAAGATGATGTTATTACTTTTTCTAAGTTTAAATGTGGGGGCCCAGGATACCTCATCCCCTGTGAAAGAAAGCACCTCTGATCTCCGAAATGGGACGGTCATTTTCAGTATTGAGGATGTAAAAGAAAATGAAATTTACTGGTTAGAGCGTACTGCCAATCTGGATTATTTTCTTCACTATAAAAACGAAAAAAAAGAAAAGCTTCAGAAAATAGATTCGCGCGATGCTAAAAAAATGGACATGGATTTTGCTTCACGCTTTTTAAAGTGTGAGTATGAGCTTCCTGCTGCTCCTCAGAAGTGTTCTGTAACGCTTCGCCTAAGCATGAAAGGAGAGAAGCAAGTGGTATGCGCAAAAGAAGAGGAAAAGACTCAGGAGATTGTTCCCTTTGTGAAGGACTTGAATAACCGCTTCTGAGGTGAAAATGATTGCATCTCCCTCCCGCTAAGTAGAAAATATCATAACCAATGTTTTGAAATCGAGGTCCCATGAAATCCCACGTTCTACTCCTAAGTTTGGCCATGCTTGCTCCAGGGGCCTATGCTCAGAAAGCATCATCACCGATGTCTACCAGTGATGACCCATCAGCTCCTTCCGTTCTGGGAAGTATCATGACACCAAAACCACGTTATACACGGGAGATGGTGCTTGGAAATATTCTAAAGGGTGCTCTTGAGAATATGCACCTGGCGAATAAAGAAATTAACGACGAGCTCTCTGAAAACGCTTTCAAGCTTTATATCGAAAGAATTGACTACGGAAAACAGTTCCTGCTTGAGAGTGACGTCAAACAACTCGAGAAATATAAAAAGTCCTTCGACGATATGCTTGTTTCCGGCAACCTCGAGATTCTGGACGTGAGTTCTGAACTCATGAATAAACGTCTCGGACAAATTGAAAAGTATGTGGAGGAGCTTCTTAAAAAACCACTAAATTACTCTAAAAAAGACGCTCTTGAGACTGATCCAAAAAAGAGAACTTTCCTAAAAACCGAAAAAGATCTTTATACCCATTGGGAACGCCTGATGAAGTATGAAGTTTTGGGCCGCATCGTTGATCTTCGTGAGGAGCAAAACGGTCTTGCGACTGATGAAAAAGGTAAGAAGAAAAAACCAAAGACTGAAAAAAAATTAACGGAAACCGAAATTGAAAAAGAGGCCCGTGAAAAGGTTGCAAAATCTTATAAAAAGATCTTTTCTCGTCTGGCCAATGAGAAGCGTTCGGATAAGCTTGATAAATTTTATAATTCAGTGACGAAAGTTTTTGATCCTCACACCAACTATCTGGTTCCAGAGGAAAAAGAAGATTTTGACATCGATATGTCCGGTAAGCTTGAAGGGATTGGTGCTATTCTTCGCGAAGATAACTCTTACATTAAAGTTGAAAGAATCGTTCCGGGTTCTGCTTCTTGGAAAACTAAAGAAATCGAAGCGGAAGATATCATTCTTAAGGTGGGTCAAGGAAAAGATGAGCCGGTAGATGTCGTCGATATGTCTCTTCGTGACGCTGTTAAACTTATTCGAGGTAAAAAGGGCACAGAAGTCCGGCTGACGATTAAAAAACCAAATGGCCTGATTAAAGTTGTGCCTATTATTCGTGATGTGGTTGAGATCGAAGAGTCTTATGCCAAAGGTGTTGTTCTTGAGCTCGCTCCGAATAAGACGAAAATTGGATATATTACCATCCCGAAATTTTATCGCGACTTCAACGACAGAAATGGCCGTAACGTCACTGATGATACAAGAAAAGAAATTGAACGCCTGAATAAAGAAGGTGCTGAAGGACTCATTCTTGATCTTCGAAATAACGGTGGTGGGGCCCTTGAAGATGCCCGTATGATTTCTGGACTTTTCATTGAGAAGGGTCCAATTGTTCAGGTTAAGGCCCACACAGGGGCGGTTGATATTTTGGCAGACTCAGATCCTAAGATCGATTTTAAGAAACCTGTCGTTGTTCTCATTAACCGCTTTTCGGCTTCAGCTTCTGAGATTGTGGCCGCGGCCCTTCAGGACTATGGTCGTGCGGTCATCGTGGGGGGAGAGTTCTCACATGGTAATGGAACAGTTCAGGCAGTGGTCGATCTGGATGGTTATGTTTCACCAATGGCGAAATCTTATTCTCCACTTGGTGCTTTAAAGATTACTATTCAGAAATTTTACCGGGTGAATGGAAGCTCCACTCAATATAAGGGAGTCACTCCGGATATCATTCTGCCAGATCAATTTTCGCATTTGGAGAGTGGTGAAAAGTTCCTCGATTACTCCATCCCTTGGGGCGAAGTTAAAGCGGTTAAGTTTGATAAATGGAAAGAGAAATATGATCTGAAAAAACTTCGCGCGAACTCTCAGGAACGAGTGGCCAAGAGCGATAAGTTTAAACATCTGATTGATTCAATTAATTGGTATAAAGAG
>JAEYUK010000012.1 GCA_023432655.1 Pseudomonadota bacterium
GGGCCCCTTTAACCATCTGCAAATAAAAGTGAATATTATGGTAACTAATGAGCTGTCCGGCGAGATATTCACCTACGTTAAATAAATGACGCACATAACTTCTGGAATAACGACCACAAACCTGGCACGAGCATTCCGGATCGGGTGGAAGTCCGTCTTGTAAAAATCGCGCTTTCTTAATATTAAGTGGCCCATGAGTGGTTAGAAACTGACCGTTGCGGGCATTCCGAGTCGGAAGCACGCAGTCAAACATATCGAGTCCCGCTTTAATCCCATTTAAAACATCTAAAGGCTTCCCCACTCCCATTAAATAGCGAGGTTTATCCTTTGGCATGGCCGGAACGAATTTTTCACAAAATTCAACCATCTCTTCATTCTTTTCACCGACTGAGAGCCCACCTAAAGCGTAACCATCAAAGCCCAACTCTTTAAGCCCCTCCATACTCTCCATACGAAGATCATAGTGAAGGCCCCCTTGAATGATTCCAAAAAGGTGCTGATGAGATTTTAATTCAACTGATTTACAGCGACGGGCCCAGCGGTGAGTGAGCTCCATACTGGTGCGAAGAGTTTCCTTGGTGGCCGGAAGTTTTGGACACTCATCAAAGGCCATGACGATATCGGAGCCCAAGGCCCTTTGAATCTCCATGGATTTTTCGGGAGTGATTAAGTGCTTCATTCCATCAATGTGTGACTGGAACGTAACCCCTTCTTCCGTCAGTTTATTAATATCTGAGAGAGAAAAAACCTGATAGCCGCCAGAGTCCGTAAGAATCGGGCGATCCCAGCTCATAAACTTATGAAGACCTCCCATCTTCTCGATGAGTTCGTGACCAGGACGAAGGAATAAGTGATAGGTATTTCCCAAAATGATCTGCGCATTCAACCGCTCAAGGTCTTCTTGCCAGAGAGTTTTAACGGAGGCGCGAGTTCCCACCGGCATAAAGATCGGTGTTTCAATCACGCCGTGGGAAGTATAGATGCGGCCCGCTCGGGCCTCACCGGAAGTAGCTTCTAATTGGAAAAAAGACATGCCGCCAAAATACAGGAGACACCCCTTATCGTCTACCTTTTCTTAGGATCAACATACCGTCTCCATAAGAAAAAAAACGGTATTTATGAGAGACAGCAACCCTATAGATTTCCAATGTTTTTTCTCGCCCAATAAGGGAGCTCACCAGCATAATAAGTGACGATTCCGGTAGATGAAAGTTCGTAACTAAAGCATCGATGGATTTCACTTCTTTTCCGGGGTAGAGAAAGATGGAAGTGGAGGCCAGGTGGCCTGGTTTTTCAAAACGAACGTTTCCGTCACAGTAAGAACTCTCAAGGGTTCTAAGGGTGGTTGTGCCGACCGCAATTCTGAACTTAGCACTCTGAATCTTTTTTAAATTTTCTTCATCAATGGTGTAGAACTCCTCATGCATCTTGTGATCAGTGATGAGAGAAGTTTTAATGGGAGCAAATGTTCCGGCCCCCACATGTAAAGTCACCGTCGCAAGTTCATGCCCCTCTTCTTTCAATTTCCCTAAGAGTTCCTGGGAGAAATGAAGGCCCGCCGTCGGGGCCGCCACCGAACCCGTTTCAGTGGCATAAACGGTTTGATAAGTTCTTTTATCTTCCTCATCTGATTCGCCGTTTCTGATATAGGGCGGAATAGGAATTTTACCAATGGTCTCTAAGGTTTTTAAAAGTTCTTCATGACTCTGATTAAAAACCACCCCAAAGGTTCCGTCTCCATTAACCGTTTTAATTTCCGCTTTAAGATTTTCAAAATAAAAAGTGTCTTGAACTTTTCTTTTCCCGGAAGCCCTGACCATAGCGGGATACACCCCATCAGTATGAAGAAGAGACAAGATGAAGACTTCTGCTTCTCCGCCGGAGGGCTTTTTCCCGATAAGCCGACAAGGGAAAACCCGGGAGCGGTTAAACACCAAAGTCGAATGCGGCGGCAGGAATTTTCCAATTTCTGAGTAAGTGGTATGGGTAATACTATCGTTTTCCTCATCATAGACCAGAAGCTTAGAGGAGTGCCGATCCGGCACCGGGCGGTCAGCGATAAGTTCCCGTGGTAAATCAAAGTTATAGCTTGAGAGCTCTAGATCGGTCATTTTTTCAATCACGCTTGGAAAAGTTCTTCTTAGTGGGTAGGATCATTATAGGAGAATTGTTATGATGAGAAAAATTCTAATTTTATCTTTAATCACTCTCGCCACCGGGGCCCAGGCCCAGACAGCGGCGGAAGAGGCCATCATTCTCAATCAAGAATTACAATTTCTGGAAGATTCAGTAAATAACGTTCAATCCATGGCCTTAGGCGAGAATAATTCCAATACATCTCTTAACCGCGCCTTAAACGAACAGAGCCTTGAGAAGACCTACTTTAATGACTACCAGGAAGATGAAGTAAGCACCAGAAGTGCTGTGCCTAAGCGCCGAACGTCGAATTAGTCTACAGTAGAACTCGATAAGTTGCTGTAACAAATCAAAAACATCCTCCTTGATTTAGGCTCGAAATAAAAAAGCCGATAAGTCTCCATATTCTCTTAAAAGGGAGACGCCCATGAAAGAAACACTTTATACAAAAGAAGAATCAGAGATTCTAAGAAAATGGGGCGCAAAAGCCGAGCTAGAGTTTGACACTCAAAGAAATTTGATCTCCCCTATAACTGGTAGAAGAATTACGGCATTAGAATCTGCAAAGGCAAGAAAACGAGCAAAAGAGGAAATAAATCAGCTTAAGCGATGTAAATGAGTCGTATAAAGAAAATGTAATCTTCTTGAACTAGTTCAAATTTCGCATAAGCATTTATTAAGTTATTGCTCATTTTTAAAACGACTTCTTCCGTAAATCTTCCCTCCTCATCTATAAATTTCCCTATTTTTTTACCACCAAGAAATTTTTCTAATTCATTTCCAACTTTTGCGATAAGCTCAGTTTGAGTTTGAGTAAGGACACTAATCCCTATGGCTTCGGGGTAAATTCCAAGGTATTTAATTTGAATACTTATACCAGAAGGCAAAGTTATTTCAGTTCTCTTTTGAAAATACTGTTGTCGTCTTGATGAATCCATAATTCGCTCTATGTCCTTCTTAAATAGCAAAAAGAAGTAATAGAGATTGAGGAATAAAATCAAAACAGATTAAATAGTTTCTAAGAAAACTTCGAGAATGAACTAGATCTTAAGTTTTTTCCCTAGCGCCTGAATCTGCTCCACCATGTGATCAATAAAACCTTTCACGACTTTAAACATGGCAAAGTTTTCAACTTGCTCAAGAAGGATCTGGAAAATATGTTGAAGGATCTTAATCACAGGACCTAGGTTAAATTTTTTAACCACCAAATCAAAAAGAGAATTCGCTTCCAGAACATCCTTTCCTTTCACGACATATAATGGATTTTTATTTTTCATGATTTAAGCTCCTGCTCTACCGTCTGGGCCATGGCCACGAACTGTCTTTGGAGATCCTTGTACTCAGATGACTTATACTGGAAAACCGACTTTCCCTGAGCTAGAGATTTACCGAACTGGACCTTGTTGGTAAAGGCTTCATGCATAGTCGCTTCACCTAGAGTCACTTTGATTTGCTCTAGATCAGTGGCCGCTTGTTTTCTTCGGGTATCGAAGAGATTCGGAATGTAACCTAGATTTTTAGGAATAGAAGTGATCTCCATTTCTTCAATATCCGAGACCACCTGAAGAATATTTTTTAAACCCTGTTCAGAAAATCTATCTGGAACAAAAGGATAGAGAACTCCATCGGCAGCACAAAGAATATTTACTACCAAGAGTCCCAAAGTTGGCGGGCCATCGATAATAATCACATCATACTGAGAACGTAGTTCAAACTTTTCGATGAATTTTTTTAAGATTAATTGTCTGGGAGCATTGATTCCGGCCACGGTTAATTCAAAGCCTGAGAGCTCCTGACCAGAAGGAATGAGATCAATCCCTTCTTCACTTTTAATCACTACATCGTTTAAAAAGGCCGGTGTATGAAGGGCCTTTAATTCTTTAATGGAATTGATTAAAAGATGATGGATGTTTTTACGGTCATCATTCTGGGGGATATGAAAGAGTGAACTAAAGTTCGCCTGCGGATCCATATCGATGCACAGGACCTTCTTCCCTTCATGGGCATAAG
>JAEYUK010000286.1 GCA_023432655.1 Pseudomonadota bacterium
TCTTCACTCAGTGGGGCAGCGATCTTAAAGTGACCGATATTAAACCAATCTTTGATCTTAACAAACAGGTTAAGCGCTTAAAGAAAATTTCTCCAACTCCGGCCATGACCCTCGGAGAGCATAAAGACGAAGATTTCATTGAAGCAGATATCGTCGTTTACTCTTCTTCGGTTGATCCCAATCTACCACAGTTGAGAGTTGCTCGTGAGCATGGCCGTGCTGTTTATTCTGATTTCGCCTTTGCTTATGAGAACTGCGATAAGCCAGTCGTTGCTGTTTGTGGAAGTCATGGGCGTACTATTATTTCTCACATGATCGGTTACACCCTCCGTATCGATAAGAAGAATGTTTTTGTTGGCGGAACTTCGGAAGAACCTTTTATCAATTTTCTTTCCCTTCCTAATAAGGAAGAGATCGATTACTGCGTAGTGGAGGTTTCTCCGCAACAGTTGCAGACAGTTGAAAAATTCAAGCCAGTTATGGCCGTTTATCCAAACCTTGAAGAGAAGAATCTTTTGGGTCGTTTTAAATCTTCTGCGGAATATTTGGATACGGCACTTAAAGTCGCTCGGAATCTGGGCCCTGAAGATTATCTTATTGTAAATTTTGATAAGCTTGCTTCAAACTCTGTTTTGAGAAGTTCTCAAGCTCAGACTTTTTGGTATTCCCGAAAGTCTTTTGTCACGATGGGTGTGATTTCTGAAATTCAAGGTACTCATTTCCATGACAAGAGAATTCATTCCAATATTCATTTCCACTCAGAGTTTAAAGTAACTGACATGAGAATCGTAGGTGTCAACAACCGTGAGAACCTCATGGCCGCTATTACTGCCTGTAAAGCTTTGAAGGTCTCCGATCATTCGATTCAACATTGTATCGAAAAATTCCCTGGTATTCCTCATCGCCTGGAATTTGTGGTTGAGAAAAATGGCGTTCGTTTTTATAACGATTCAAAATCAGAAACTATGGATGAATTAAAAGTATCTTTGGAAGCTTTCAAAGAGCCAGTCATCTTGATTGCTGGTGGTAAAGAGATTGAAGGCATTCCATTTGATAAGTATGCCAATATTATTAGGGAAAAAGTTCGAGTCCTGGTTCTTGTTGGTGAAGTTAAAGAAAGCATGAACCGCATTTTGGGTGATGCTACTCAAACCTATCTGGTAGGATCATTTGATGAGTCTGTACTTCTGGCCTATCAAAAATCCCGCACAGGGGACACCATTCTCTTGTGCCCGGGAAATGAAAGCACAGATGTTTTCCGCGATTTCGAAGAAAAAGGTAATTACTACAAGAAACTCATCTTCCAACTCTAAATCATTATTGCTCCGCTTGTGATCCATACGTTACACTGGAAGAAACCCTCTTCCGGTGTAACTCATGAATGAAAATAACAGACTAGAAAAGTTAACTAACTACTTCCTCATCAATGTCTTTTTTTTGATACTATTTGGTGTGATCATGGTGTTTTCTGCCAGCTATATGTACGCGACAGAAAATATGGGGAGTAGCTACTTCTTCTTAGTGAAGCAGCTAATTTTTATTGCCCTAGGTTTAACGATCGCCCTGGTTCTCTCAAAGCTTAAAATCCTTTATCTCTACAAGCATGCATACAAGATTAATGCTCTTTTTGGAGTTCTAGTCACACTAACTCTTGTTCCAGGTTTAAGCGTGGTCATTAAAGGATCTAAGCGTTGGTTGAACTTGGGATTTATGAATCTACAGCCCGGAGAATTTTTAAAATATACCCTGATGCTGGCTTCCATCCGTTACTTTGAAAACTTCAATAACTATACCCCGAAGCAACGAGTGATCTATCTTTCGGGATTAGTCTATCCGTTAGGCATTTTCATTCTTCAGCCTGACTTTGGGACGTTCTTTATTGCTTCATTAGTCATTGGATTCATTGCTTTTCTTAGCTCGTTTCCTAGAAAGTATTTTTATTCGGCATTGGTTTTAGGTGGAATCGGAGCTTTTGGAATTCTCATTTCAGCGCCCTACCGGGTGAAACGTCTTCTAACTTTTCTTGATCCATGGAAAGATCCACGCGGAAGTGGCTTTCAGGTAATTCAATCTTTCCTCGCCTTCGCTAATGGTTCTTTTTTTGGCCAGGGTTTAGGAAACAGTAACGAGAAACTTTTTTATCTTCCTGAAGCCTATAACGACTTCATTTTTTCAGTAGTGGGTGAAGAGCTGGGTTTTATCGGTGTCTTGGTCACAGTGTTGATGTTTATTAGTTTCATCTTCATTGGTTTTAAAATGGCCATCTCTTTAAAGAGTCGAGTGGGAAGTATTATGGTTGCCACCATTATATTTACCATCGGGTTTCAGGCCTTCATGAATATGGGGGTGGTATTAGGAGTTTTACCGACAAAAGGTTTGAACTTACCATTTATTAGTTATGGGGGATCCTCAATGGTTGCTAACCTTGCGGCTTTGGGACTTATTTACGCCTGCCTCCGAATTAAACCAGGTGATGCAAAAGAAGTGAGTACTAAGAAAACACAATCTGCAGCAGGTGTTTTAAAGAGAGCTTTTAACTAATGAAATATGCAGTTTTAGTTGCCGGTGGAACAGGCGGACATATCAATGCAGCTTTAGCTGTTGGTGAAGCTTTAGTAAGTGAGGGCTGGGATATTCAGTACATCACTGGAAAACGTCCGCTTGATTATAAACTTTTTAAAGGTCAGCTTGCTCTTAATATTGATTCTCAGCCACTTCGAACCAATAACCCCATCAAGCTCTTAAAGAATATTATTCTGAATTTTAAAAGTTTCATGTCCATTTTAAAGACTTTTAAAACCAAACGTCCGGCCCTGATTGTAGGGGCAGGTGGTTATGTTTGTGGGCCTACTCTCTTGGTTGGTAAAATTCTTGGTATTCCTGTCTTCATCATCGAGCAAAACGCCGTCATGGGTTTAACAAATAAGATTTTAGGCTGGATCGCAGATAAAATATTTGTTCACTTTACTGAGACTAAAGGGCTTTCTCCAAGCCTTTCCCGGAAAGTGGTGGTGGTGGGTAATCCCACCAGGAAATCCATTGGGCCGGTACCGCTTAAAAAGTTTGATGGAGAACTTAAAGTTTTGGTCTTTGGTGGAAGTTTAGGTGCGACTCAGATTAATAATGTTATTTTTGATGTTGTCAGGGATGCGCCGATTTCATCGCTTGCGATTCATCATCAGGTCGGGAGTGCCCAAAACATTCCTCATCTGGAATCGGCCGTTAACTATCAGGCGATGCCTTATATAGATGACATGCAAAAAGAATATGAGTGGTGCGATGTGATTATTTCACGGGCCGGGGCCAGCAGTGTTTCAGAGCTAGCTATTATAAAAAAGCCGGTTTTAATTTTTCCTTACCCGGCTGCGACTGATAACCATCAACTCTATAATGCTCAAATTTTTAAAGCAGAATCAGATTTTACGGTAGAGATTGCTGAACCTGGTCTGACTCATGATGAATACCTTCGTCGCACAAAGGATTTTCTAGTCAAGGCTTCTCGCCAGGAGCTAAAGTACACCCAGAAAGTATCAGCAGGTAATCACACCTGTGATGATATTTTAAGAGAGATAAAATCACATGTTGGGATGGCTTAAAACGACAAAACTACATTTTATTGGAATTGGCGGGATTGGCATGAGCGGTATTGCTGAAGTGCTTTTAGATCTTGGCTATAAAGTTTCAGGCTCAGACCTAAATGATTCTCCCGTTATCGATAATCTAAGAAATAAAGGTGCTGAGATTTTCATTGGTCACGCGGCTTCGAACGTAACGGACGCCACTCTGATCGTTTATAGTTCAGCTATTGATAATGCTAACCCGGAAGTGATGCGGGCCCAGGAATTAAAAATTCCCATGATTCGAAGGGCCGAGATGCTCGCTGAACTAATGAGGCTTAAGTATGGCATTGCCATTGCCGGATCCCATGGTAAGACCACGACCACGAGTTTGGTGGCAACAATTTTTCAGGAAGCCAAGCTTGATGCCACTCATATTATCGGAGGAATAGTCAGTAATCTGGGCGGCAATGCTAAGAAAGGCGATGGACAATATTTGATAGCTGAAGCTGATGAATCAGATGGTTCCTTTCTTTTATTAAATCCCATCATGGCCGCCATCACGAATATCGATAATGACCATCTAGATCATTACGGTAGCAAAGACAAAATTGTGGAAGCCTTTGTTGAGTTTGTTAACAGACTGCCTTTTTATGGCAAAGCGGCCTTAAATGCTAACGACTCTTCGTCAGTGGCCATAAGCACCTTAGTAAAACGTCCTATAACCTGGTATGGAATTGAGGTGGATAATGCCATCGCCGAGTACAACGCAAAAGAGGTTGAATTATCTGCCTCCGGAACCGAGTTTGATCTCTACTTCCGCGGTGAAAAAGTTAAACGATTTAAGACTCATCTCATGGGTCTCCATAATGTTTCTAATACTCTTGCTGCCATTTCTCTTTCACATGAAGCAGGCCTCACATGGGAAACCATCCAGAATGGCCTTCTGAATTTTCGTGGCGTGGGACGCAGGTTAGAAAAGCTTTTTGAAAAAGGGTCTTTTTTAGTTGTAGATGATTATGGTCATCATCCTACGGAAATTCATGCAACGGTTTCTACTTTAAAGAAAGTGGATAAGAGACCTTTGTGTGTAATTTTTGAACCTCACAGATATTCAAGAACTCAGAACTTCTGGAAAGAGTTCCAGGATAGTTTCGTTGGAGTGGATGAGCTTTACGTTACTCCGATTTATCCTGCCTCAGAAAAACCATTAGCAGGTATTACCTCAGAAGCATTAGTTAAAGAGATGAATGCAAGTGGAATAAATGCACATTACCTCCCTTCTTTAAATGCCATGAAAGAAATTTTGATGCAGAAGAAAAATGAAGAGTGCGTATTACTGTCTTTGGGGGCAGGGGCCATCTCAAAAAAAATGAAGGAATTAGTTAAAGAACTATGAGCCTCTTATTAGAGATTGAAAAAATTCCGGATTGTTCGCTATCGGTTGATACCGATCTAACCAAGTATACAACCATGCGACTTTCTGCCCGTGGTGACGTGGTAGAAATACAATCGGTAGAGGCTTTACAAAAAGTTCTTCCGGTCCTTAAAAAGTACGGACGGAAGTATTTGGTAGTAGGCTGGGGCGCCAATCAAATTCTTCCCGCCCAGTGTGAAGAACTGATTATTCATCTGGATTTTCCATTTGATCATTCTTATTTAAATGATGAACGGCAAGAGTATGAATTACCCGCTTCATTAGGACTCAATTATCTCACCGCTCATGCCGTGAAGTTCGGATTAAGCGGATGGGAAGTCTTTACGGGCATTCCTGCCTCCTTAGGTGGGGCCATTTATATGAATGCCGGGACAAATCTGGGGGAGATTGGTTCGCTTATTAAATCAGTAAATCTGGTTAATCAGGACGGCATTCTTCGCACTGAGCTTATGAGTCCTCAAAGTTTTTCCTACCGCAGGAATTATTTCGTAAAGCCTGGAGACGTTATTGTGAGTGCAGTGGTAACTCACCAAGGTTTAAATCCCGCCATCTCTCAAAAAATAAAAGACTATTTAGAATATCGTAAAAAGAGTCAACCGCTCACTACCCGAAATTGCGGCTGCGTTTTCAAAAATCCTGCCCGCGAACTTCAGGCCGGGCGACTTATTGATTTAATGGGGCTAAAAGGTCTCACCATGGGAGGGCTTAGAATTAGCCCTAAACATGCCAACTTCATCGAGAACTCGGGAAGTTCTAATTGGGATGAGTTTGAAACTCTGGTCAACATTATAAAATCTAACATGAATGTCTTCTATGGAATTGAGTTTGAATTGGAAGTAAAAATCCCCTATCATTAATTCATGTCGAGAATAATTTTAGTATCGTTCCTGATCCTCTCCTCTACTTTGGCCCAGGCCAATGTTCCCGATCAATTTACTCAGAAAAATATTAACTACCGTACGTACTTTGGGCAATGTCCTTCTAAGTCCTCCGGGATGCTTACCCTGCTTCTGATGAAAGAGTTCGAAAAGAATCACTCCTTAAAGGATGTGAAAGAGAAAATCGTAAAAGAGAAACTCGATGAGAAATACTTTCTTTCGGATTACCGTATCTCTTACAATCCAGTCATTCGTACACTTAGTATCAACTTAGATTGCCCTGAACCGTTAGCGAAGGTTCAAGTTTATAAGCCGAATGGTGAAGAACATTACTCGGCCATTCTTTCGGATAACGCTAAAATTTATGAGCCTCAGTATGAAAATCTCATGAAGGCCGAAAAAAGATTAAACTATAATCTGCCCCTACTTGCTATCTCGATGGAGCAATTAGAAGGGACTGCTCCGGTTGAATTATCTGTCTTTATTAAAAAGATGGATATTGAGCTTAGAAATAAAGTCTCTGAAATTATTCTTAGCAAAAACAACGAGTTAACAATAATATTTGCTCTCGGAAGAAAAGCTACAAGTGTCTTTATGGGAACTGATTTGTGGGATGAAAAACTGGTGAAACTCACAAAGATTGTGGGTTACGTGGGCAAGAACCAGCGGTACCCAACAAGTATAAACTTAGTTAATACGAAAAAGGTTGTTGTCAAGTTTTCTGACAAAATCTAAAATTTTACCATGGCGATGATCGCCTTGTTTTTATAGTCAGAATGAATCTGCTCTCTTCTTTTAGAAGAGGTTTTTGAGAAGGGAATCTCATGAGTACCAAAAGTGTAATTGTCGCTTTGGATATCGGGACAACAAAAGTCTGCACCCTTATCGCGCATAAATCTGCAAAAAATTTAGAGATTCTAGGAGTAGGATCTCATCCTAGTCATGGGCTTAAAAAAGGCTCTGTCGTTAATATTGAGAAAACGGTTGAAAGCATTCGTACTTCCATTGAAGAAGCGAAGATGATGGCCGGAATTGATGAGTTAGAGTCAGCTACGATCGGGATTGCTGGCAACCATATCTACTGTTTCAACTCCTCTGGTGTTGTGCCGGTAAAGAATAAAGAAATAAAACAAAGTGATGTTGACCGTGTGATTGAGGCTGCAAAAGCAGTCTTGATTCCTTCTGATCGTGAAATCCTTCATGTTATCCCACAAGAGTTCACTGTCGATAATACTGCCGGAATTAAAAATCCAATCGGTATGTGCGGGTCACGACTGGAAGTTAATGTCCATATCGTTACAGGTAAAACTCCCCTCATTCATAACCTTATTAAATGTGTAGAAATGGCGGGCCTTGCGGCCAATTCTATCATCCTTCAGCCAATCGCCTCTTCTCGTTCAGTTCTTTCTCAGGAAGAAAAAGAGTTAGGAGTGGTTTTAATAGATATTGGTGGGGGAACAACAGACGTTGCTGTCTGGAAAGAAGGAAGCCTTCTTCATTCGCAAATTATCCCATTGGGTGGCAATCACTTCACTAACGACCTGGCAATTGCTTTGAAGATTCCTCACAATGAAGCAGAGAGGGTCAAATTAACCCACGGTACGGTTCTAAACGACACCCAACTAAACGAAACTTATCTGACAGTTCAGGGCCTTTCTGGCACCAAGCCGCGCGAAGTACCCCTTAGTTTTATCTCGGAAGTACTTGGAGCTAGGGCAGAAGAGCTGTTTCAGGTGGTACATGAACTGATCTTGGAAAAGAATTTGCAAGGACAGATCACTGGAGGGTTTGTTTTAACCGGTGGTGGTGCCTTAATCAGAAATCTGCCAGAGTTAGCAGAGTATATTTTGGAAAAGCCAGTGAAGCTTGGTTACCCGATGACTTTCGGTGGGATGACCACGGCCATGCAACATCCAAAGTTTTCGACGGTCTTAGGACTGTTACAAGAGTCACAGCATGCTTCGCAAGCAGTGACTCGCCAAGAGAAAGTAGAAGACGAAGTAGATATGTTTGATAAACTAGGAAAATCTTTAAAAAACGTGTGGAAAGAGATTTTTTAATTTCCGGAGGAACTTTTTATGTTCGATATTGCTGACAACCAAAATCCATCAATTGGGGCCAAGATTAAAGTCATTGGTGTAGGTG
>JAEYUK010000319.1 GCA_023432655.1 Pseudomonadota bacterium
TCGGTCGGTAGATCAGAGGAATCGAGGGAATAAGTAATAGAATCAGTAAATGTCCCACGAGAAACACTCACCTCTTTCAAAAGAGCAGGATTTTCATTCAAAATGCTTAATACATCTTCGCCACCACGAGGATCAATGCGCGAAGTTGGACGATAACCATCATCGGTTTCAGAAAGGATCTCAAAGATCTTACTGGCACCGGTTAATTCCACTCCTTTTAACAAGTCACGGTCTTGAATAATTTTTACTGAACAGGCCTTATTATCGAGGCCACGGCCTTGAAGGGCAGAAACCTCATCTTTAGCAAACGAAAAAGATGAACTTAATAGCAAAACAGAAAATGCTGTTAGAAAGTTTTTTTTCATAAGGAATTCCCTTCAAAAAAGAAATAAATGGTGAGTTTAGAATACATCGTTCTGACTAGCGCAGTTTAAAAGTGAAAATTATACAATCTAGCGATTTAACTTACTGGGGTTATAAAGGCCTGGGGAAAGGTGATGATTTTTATGATAGTAGCCACCGGATGTTATAAGATTCATAAGAGAATAAAACCATCCGCCATCATGATTGAAGATGTTACCCTCATTGGTCTCATCTTTATGAGAGATATAGTTTAAGTGAGCAAATCCAAAAAAATAAGAAAGATAAGCAGGGATAAAGAAAAATGTGAATCCAACGGGCCCCAAAAATAAATACCAAAAGATAAGTTTCATGACAGCAGCCATATGAAAGACCACGATTTGCAAAAAAACATTTCGAACTGACTTTTTACTTTTCCCATGATGTTTATAATAAAGATTCTCAATGCAGCTGATAGTCTTCTGACGAGAGGACAAAATGAACTGAAGAAAATTTAATCCCTGAGGAGGATGAGGATCAAGTAGCGGATCATCAGAATGAATATGATGTAACATGTGCCCTATTCTGAAACACTTCATATCTTCCAGACTAAAGTCGGCGGTTAACTCGCCAATGAGCTTATTTAGGATTCGCGGCTTAATGTTTCCATGACTTGCATTATGAAAGGCCGTTGCACTAATTAACCCCACTACCAAACCAGCGAAGATCAGGGGTAAAGAATAAAAAGAAAATAAGAAATGGGCCTGATTTTTAAACTCTAAAAGCAGTAAATTTAGAAGACCAAACAAGATGGTGTTATAAGTAAAAGATTTCAAGAGATAATTGGGATCTTTTTTGAAAAAGTTCATAGAGAGTCCCGCCTTAAAGACAAGTGAGTCAAAAGCTTTTTTGATTCATCAATGGAAGCCCTGGAAGGATTAAAGAGTCCTGGTCTTAAATGATGAGTTTTATGAAAGTACCCTCCAAAAGAAACGGCGTTAACAAACTTATAGTAAACATTGCTATTAAGATTAATAATCTCGTTTTGACCATCTTCTCGTTCCCGATGGGCGGCAAAATTAATATGAGCAAAGACAAAAATATTGGCCGCATAGACTGGTAAATAGGCAAACAAGAAGTACTTTGGTCCAAGTAATAAAAACCAAAAAAGAGTTCGCGCGACTAGACAAAGATTAAATAGGACCACCTGGATAAGAATACTTCTCTTGGTATCCTCATTTTCGCCATAGATCCCATAGTAAGCTCGTTCAACAACCAACAAGGTTGACTTGATTGGAGAAATGACGAATCTTAGGAATTTTTTACCTTGAGGTGGATGAGGATCCATTTGGGGGTCATCGGGATACAAATGATGAAACATATGGGCCAGAGCAAATCCCTTGAATCCATAAAGCATGAACACACCGCAAATCTCTCCCGTTAAGTTATTGAGCCACAGAGGCTTAATATTCTTATGAGCACAGTTATGCATAAGACTCGACGGTAATCCACAAAAGAAAATTGGTAAAAGAAGAAGCAGTAAGTCTTCATTTTGAAAAGTAAAAGAAAAAGTTATCTCACCTCTTAAGTAAAATATAAACAAATCAAGCGAGATAAAAAGCAATAACGAGTACAGACAATATAAGAGAAGATAATGAGGATCCTTTTTAAATTTATTCATACGGTCTCTTCCCATGCGCTAAGAGTTTTCCGAATAATACGATTTACTTGAATTGGATGAGAGCGAGTCACCCAATGACCTCCATCGAGGATACGAACAGTTCCCTGACTGTAGAAATTCTCAACTTCACTCATCGTAGGTATATTTAAAAAAACATCCTTTCTTCCACCAATAATCAATGTGGGAACATTGATTTTCTTAACCTCTTTTCCTAGAAGTTTAATTGCTGACCGGAAGAGATGCTTATAAAGGGCAATAGTGTTTAAAACTCTTTGATCATTATTCAAGATTTCATCATCAGGTAAAATCTGTGACTTTTGATAGGCCGTTTTGAGAACAAACCTGTTAAAGACTTCTTTTATTAGGTGACGGACTATTTTAAACTGGAATCCCAAGACATAGGAGGATTTAAGCCATTGGCCAAGACTTGTCTTGCGGCTTACAAATTGCTCTAATCCAACTCCATTAATATGAATGAGCCCGTTCACCAGTATATTTTCGTCACTAGCAAGAGAATTGCCAAGAAAACAGCCTAAGTCATGTCCCAGGATATAAATCTTCTGTTGATTAGATTTACGGATTTTAGTGATGATATCAAGTATATCTAATCTCAGTTCTTCACTTTTTAACCTTTCATCACTAACGCTATTTCCATTAAGTGTTCCTGGCATGAAAGGGACCACAACATGGTAATCTTCTTTCAATGATTCAATTTGGTTTCCCCAGCCAAAACCATTATCTGGAAAACCATGTAATAGAATGACAATGGAAGCATCTCTTTCGCAATTGATGAAATGAATAGT
Organism: Pseudomonadota bacterium; assembly: GCA_023432655.1. Taxonomy (GTDB): domain Bacteria; phylum Bdellovibrionota; class Bacteriovoracia; order Bacteriovoracales; family Bacteriovoracaceae; genus Peredibacter. Next base: position 2,824 of record JAEYUK010000319.1, read on the forward strand.
TTCGCCATTTCTAAAAATGGAATCGATACAATACATCAGGAGACCCTTTGCTTAAAAAAAGACAGGGGGATTCTCTTAGTACCAAAACGTTCTAACATTTGTCTCACGTGGCCATGCTCGGAGAGTTGAAACATGTCTTTAATATAGGGAGCTGAAGTAAAGAAGGAATGAATGATTTCCATTGAATTTCGCCCCTCTAAGAAAGGTCTAAGATCGGCCAGCGTTTTGAAGAAAGGATGGGCAGACTTTAAAAGACTGAGATTTTTTAACTTATATAACTGATTAAAGGTCCATGTCAGGTTGAGAATTTCGGCCAGAATAAAGTCAATATTTTTAAAGATGAGCTGCTGGGGGACTCCTGCAAATTCCGAATTTACCTGGAGCATGATCGAAGCATAGCTTTTGTGCCGAATTTCCTCTTCGTAATGAGCTTTATGAAGGTCATAATAGAGAGGATCAATCTCACTTTTACATTTTCTCATATAGTTAAAAATGAGAATAGATTCCTCCTCAACAGCAGCAATCAGCCACCAAATGGCCATGCCACCAGCTAGAGAATTCAAATGATAAATTTTTTCTGATAACGAGTTTTGTGAACTTGGTAGTAGTTGTCTCAACTCTAAGGGGTCCACATTCACTTTTTCAGCAAAGAGATCTATATAGCGCTTAAATCCTTCAGAATGTTTTTTTTCATCCTCATAAAACAATTCACCCATTTCATAAATTTCAGGATTTATTGGATACTTACGAAGAACATTTTCCCACGTGGGACCTTTTAGCTTATAGGCCACATCTTCAAGTTCAGATATCGTTGCGGCAACTACCAGGCCTATCATCTGGGAGACAACCAAGCGTTGTTCTTGTGAAAGTTGTGGAAAAAGAGAGGTATTATCCCCTAAAGGAAGGAGAAGCTTGTTAAGGTCAATAGACCGCTTCCAATCGAGGTCAAGATTGAAATCAATTCCCTGTGCTTTTTGAACATAGAGAAGGCGTGCCATTTTCTCTTCATCATAAATATTTATTGCTGCCATATGGCCTATGATCAGCAATTCAGATGCCAATAAACGAATGTTTTATGCCATCTGAGATTTAATGCTTGGAGATTTATTAGTGGGCTGTATAGAAGTTAGACAGAGGGCCTTATTTCTTTGAGGCCGAAATAACTAACTCCCCATCCGTAACTGTCAGTGTAATATTGTCCTTCATCGAACTTCTAAAACGCATCTCAAAAGAGTCATCACTCTCCACTCCAAAATCATTCAATGTAGTCAGAACATGAAGCTCACGGTTATCCAGGGCCACATTCTCAGAAGGGAGGAAGGTAAAGGTACAAGACACCTTGTCGATGTCCCGGGCACAGCCAAGTTTAATATCACCCTTTTTAGAGGTAAGAACCATATCATTATCGGCATTAAAAAAATCCATAAAGTCGTGGAGTCTTGAATTCGTCCCTCTTTCGTTAATCAGGACGCTTACTTTTTTAGGCGTATAAAAGAAAGCAATGGAGTCTCTTGAAGCAAAAGTTTGAGTAGAAATGATTAAAGAAGAAGCCAGAAATATCAGTTTGTTCATGTTTGATCCTATTCGTTTGATGAGATAAACAATAGTATTCTAAACAGAACAAATTTGCTAAGTCTTTTCATTTAAAGGTTGTAGGATTACTTACAATTCATACTATCGATGGTTAAAACTGTTTTGCCCAAACTATCATTAAGTAAATTAATAGCGGCCTTTTTTCCGTTAAGAATTGCAACTTCGCCACTTAAAGAAGATCCCATAGCATCTCTACCATCTTTAATACTATAAGAAGTCACTGTGCCTTCTTCCACTTCATATGAATTAATCCCATAGATACTAAAGGCAATCGATCTCTTTGCGTCATCAACAATTTTTAAAGTTCGTTTCGACTCATTAATCGAAATTCCAACATTTTTACCATTATTCACACATGAAAAATTTTGAGCATATACACCAGTGGTTACTGATACAGCTACTAAGGCAATAAGCAATTTTCTCATATAATATGTCCTTGGTCATTAAGGCCAATAATGTAGACGATTTATGATAAAAAGCAGTTTTTTTTGCATGATTGGGTAAAAGTTATATGGCCTTAAGTGCATGACAAACAATAATTAGTATATTATAATTCTGTAATAAATATCCAAATAAGGAGGCAGCAATGTCTGATTTTCCCCATGTCTATACTACAACCACTCAAGGTACCAATGATGTGGTCTTAAACCTTTCATCAGAAAAACTTACTGACATTCAAGTCTCTCCGCCGCCACAGTTTGGCGGTCCAGAAGGCTACTGGAATCCAGAGGCATTTTTTAGTGCTGCCGTTTCTAGTTGCTTTATCCTGACCTTTAAATCGATTGCCAGGGCCATGAAACTCGAGTGGCAAGCTATTAATGTGGATGCCGATGCCTATCTAGATAAGAAAGATTCGAAACTAAGCTTCACCAAAGTTGATATCTTTGTCACCCTGAGCGTGAAAGCTGGAGAACAAAATGAGAATTACCTTAAGGCCCTCAAAAAGGCCGAAGAAAACTGCTTGATCACAAATTCAATAAAAGCAGAAATTCATCTCCACCCACTAGTGCAGGAAGTTTAACTTTACCTGCGAACAGTAAGCTGCTTACCTGAGAGGAGACCAATATTGAGTCCCATGAAAGCTATAATGACAAAAGAAAAACGTAAACTTGAAGCCCCTGCGATCCAACCAATAAGTGGGGGCCCTATGAGAAATCCAAAAAAACCGATGGTTGAAACAGCTGCAATCGCACCGCTTGGGGACATGCTGCGTGTTTTACCGGCTTCGCTGAAAACCAAAGGCACAACAGCTGAGACCCCGGCACCAACTAAGAAAAATCCAAACATCGCGGGGTAAAGAGAAGGAACGAGGACAGAGATGAGGAGTCCAATGAAAATAAAAGTGCTACTAGTCTTAAGCACTGCTTTAAAACCAAAACGTTCTTTAAAATAATCAGCTACAAATCGCGTGCCCGCCATCGTCGCCATAAACGAAACATACCCAGCACTGACCCAGGCCCCTTGAGCGCCAATAACTTTTTTGAAGTAAATTCCACTCCAGTCAAACATGGCCCCTTCACAGATCATTGAACAAAAAGCAATAAGCCCAAGCCTCATTAATGTGCGATCCGGCCAACTGAAACGGCCCTCGCCTACGGTGTTTTTTCCCGGCCTATCCACTAGTAAGGCCCGGGAGGAATACAAGGCCATAAAGACAACAATTGTAAGTACCAAAAGAAAATGCTGATAAGGAACAACTCCGGCCCCTATCATAACGGCTCCCAGACCTCCTCCCACAAATCCTGCGAGACTCCATAAACCATGAAGCGAGGCCATAATAGGTCTCTCATAAAGAGATTCAAGCTTAACGGCTTGAGTGTTCAGAGATACGTTCACCATATTACTGGTTAATCCAAAAATGATGAGAAACAGGCCCAACTGCCATACCGTTTGTGCTAATCCAACAGTCACCAAAATCAAGGAATAAATCATGATGGCCAGAGTAAGAACATTCTTACTACCGAAGCGAGCAACAACTGCCGCCGCAAGCGGCATAGATAAAATCGATCCTACTGGAAGAGTCAGAAGAAGAGTTCCCAAGGTCACTTCTGTCAAACCATGCATTTCCTGAATAGCAGGTATTCGCGCTCCCCAGGACGAAAAACATAGTCCGTGAAGGAAAAACAAAGAACTGATAGCGATACGAGAACGGTTGTGAATCATAGTTGAGCTTGGCCGTAAATGGGGACACTTATACCTTTAATGTAAAAAGGTGTTAAGGTTAATAAATTTTAACACCAACCTTAAGAAATTATTTAAACTTTATTAACAAAGTGTCGATAAATTAAACATGTTCGAAAAAAGAAGTGTTTTAATCGGCGGTCTTGGATTAATTGCAGTCCTCAGTATTGGGG
>JAEYUK010000069.1 GCA_023432655.1 Pseudomonadota bacterium
TATGTTCGAAATGACTAAACTTGTTTCTAACCACCTTAAGTAATCTCTCATAAGATTTCTTATAGAAAGGGCCACCTTCGGGTGGCCTTTTTTTTTTGGGTCGCAGTTAACTGGGGATGACTATTAAAGTCCCAAAGACTTGTCTCATGCATAACTGGTAGAAACCACATGTTTCGCTTGAGACACACGAGGCACTGATTTACGAAAATTTATCCTCATTTATCTGCGAACAATTAAAGGGAAGTTTGAGGGAGTCTGACTTTCTGGTATTGATCTATCTTATAGGCATCGATGATTTGGGGGGCCAGATCTGAGCTCATAAAGTCTTGGCAGTGAATGGTGGGGCTTCCGCTAGGGAAGCTGCCTTTACCGCCGTAAAACTTCACGCACTGATCAGTGTAGAAATCAAGATATTCAGGGAAGTGTCCTTTGAGATGCTTTAAAACCACTCTTTTTTTAGTTTGATCGAGAGTTGAAAGTATCGCATCAGGTAGTGGATCAAGGTTTTTAATCCTATTTAGAACCTTTTCACGGCGCTCTGAGTTTCTGCCGAGTTCCTTAATCCGGGTCCAGGAGTAGTTAAAAAGTTCACCCTGGGAAGGGTTGTCCAGAAGATAAACTGTGTAGAAAAAGTCAGTGATTCCCTGATCAGCTTTATTTTGGGATTTAATAATCTGAAAGGCCAGTTCCCGGTCAAAGATTTTGGGAGGATTGTTAAGACGAGCATGGGCCTCTTTGAGGAGCACAGGCATGCAGTCAGGGTGGATGGTTTGATCGATTTTTTTCATCAGATCCCCATCTGGGCCAAGTTTAATATAGTCTAATTCGATCTTCCCCCACAGGGCGGTCATAACGAATTCTTTTTTACAGTAAAATTCGCTCAAGCTGCTTTTCAGGGCCACATCCAGGAGAGTCCAGGTAGGAATTGGAGAATTTTGAAGTTCATATGTAATCTCGGCCAGCTTATAGGCCGTATCAGCATCTGATTTGTCTTTTTCCCAAAAAAGTTTCAGGTCATTCCAACAGGGACTATCTCCTTTTAAGCATTTTTTAAGATGTTTAAGGCCAATCTCCTGGCGACGTAGGCGAAAGATATCGTCATTTTTTAGGACGGGCCAGTTGTAGAGATTCTCAGTTTCAAGAAAATCGGTGCGGGTTAAGTCCACTTTTTGGAGATCTTTACGTGAGTAGATGTCGCCCATTTTGCTCACCATATTCTTCCAGGTATCCTGGCGCTCGAGCGGTCTGATATCCAGGGCGTGATCAAAGAATTCCTTATAGCTTTCTTCAGCTACCAGGACTTCCAGATCGGCCAGGGAGTAGGCCCCGGCCCAGAGTTGAGTGTTAAATAAGGCCATGAATAATAAAAATTGAGGCATACATTCATTTTAGGGCCACCTCCTTAAGCCCGTCAATTTCTCCTTAACTCCGCACTATGCTGAATCTCATTTTGGTTGTAGATTGAGGTGTTTAAAATTTGGAGGCTCTTGTGAATGATAAAGGTGTTCCTGTAGTAAAGAAACGCGCAATTCTGGATCAGTGGCAGGTTTCTTATTATGAGGAGTTTGATGAAATTCTTTTCCCTAGTGGCGAGATTCACAGTGAAGTAAAGGCACTTGCGGAATTTGTAGAAAAATCTAGCCAGGGCAAAGGCTTTAGAAGGGAAGTCGTTATTTCAGCTTTTCCTTTTTTATGTGCTGTAAGACCCGAAGAGAAGAGTATTTACATTGGATGCCGACGTTTATCGCGGGAACTTTCCCTTTTAAAACTCCATGAAGTGAATCCGGTGCTTATTGATCAGGAGCTCGAAAAAGCAATCTTTGCTCTTAAAGAGCACATCGAAAAAATCAGCACCATTTCCCCGGCGAACTTCCCTAGTGAAATTGAATGGGTCTCAATTAAAAATAACCTTCCTCAGTACCTGAATCGGGAATCCTGGGTTGATGTAGACGAAAACGCCAAGCAGATCCTGAAAGAATTGGTAAAGAAAGTAAGTGACTACCGCTCAAGTACTTTTGAGAAGGTGTCCGATTATGGACTTACCCTTACCGCCCAGTATGATCTGATTCGCGTTCACCTTTTAAAATTTCTGGCCCTATTGCCTTCTTTAGATCATGACCGAAGCGGTAAAGAAGTTAAAAGAAACCTTCTTGAAAGTTTACGTAGACTCATTGACGACTCCAAAGCAATTACTCTGCAAAAGAAAAGAGGGACGAGACAGCTTCCGATGTATCTTGTCTGGATTTTCACCGCCTCCCTTCAGGTCGCAACTTTCTTACCGGCAGGCCCTTTGGCCGGATTAGTGCGTTTCATGGTTCGCATGATGGCCAAGCGCTTTATTGCTGGTGAAAGCATCAATACTTCCCATGAGACATTACAGAATTTAAAAGACTCAAAACGAGAAGCAACGTTAGACCAATTGGGAGAGCTGGTTGTTTCTTCTAAAGAGGCCGATGAGTACTTTGAAAAAGTGCTGCAACTGATTCACGGTCTAAAACTTCACTTCCCTAAAGGTGAGAAGAACAAGGCCGGTGTTTATAAGTCTCATGTCTCAATTAAGGTGTCGGCCCTCTCACATGACTTTAGACCCCACGCTTTTGAGGCCACTTACGCCAAAGTTGCTCCTCGCCTTAGAAGAATTCTTCAGGAAGCTCAAAGAGAAGAAGTTTTCATTCATATAGATGCTGAACATTATCATTACCGCGATCTGGTTCTTGCGATCTATTCAAAGGTTTTATTAGAGACTCCGGAGCTTCAAAATTATGAACAGACTGGTATCGTGGTTCAGGCCTATTTAAGAGATGGCGCGAATCACTTAGCGGACGTTATCGAGTTGGCCAAAAAACGAAATCTTCGTATGTGCATTCGTCTGGTTAAGGGCGCTTATTGGGATGCGGAAACGATTGAAGGAGAAGCTCATCAGTTTATTCCTCCGCAATTTCTAAATAAAGAAGAGTCAGATCTTCACTTTAGACAACTGGCCTATTTAACTCTTAAAAATCATCAATATTTGCAACTAGCGATCGCGTCTCATAATCTTCAGGATCATGCTTTTGTAGAGAGCTTAAGAGAGCTACGATTCCCGGATGCCCCGGTCATTGAGCACCAGTGCCTTCATATGACGTATGAGGCCCTCTCTCATGGTCTGGCAAAAATGGGGTGGCCTACCCGTAACTATATGCCGATCGGGAATCTCCTGGTGGGAATGGCCTATCTGGTTCGTCGTATCATGGAGAACTCTTCACAAGTGGGCGTTCTCTCCATTATGCGTTCACATCAGAAAGCTTCTGGTCTCGTTTCTCCAGTAGAAGTCCATATCAATAAGAAAAAGTCTGGCAGTCTTGTTTTTGATTCCTATCTCAC
>JAEYUK010000037.1 GCA_023432655.1 Pseudomonadota bacterium
AAAAAAAAGAAGGCACTTTGAGTGGTTAAGGCACTCACTTAAGCCGAATCAACTCATTTATTTTGGTCCCCGAGACCTTGATGATGAAGAGAGAAGAATAATTGAGAAGCTTTCAATTCAGTACTACTCGTCGGAGGAAATCGACTTGCGGGGCACTAAAGCGATTTTATCTGAAGCCCTTAAAAAAGCCGATCCAAGCTCCACCGCTCCCATCCACTTGAGCTTTGACGTGGATGTCTTTGATCGCCAGGATGCCCCGGCCACAGGTACTCCAGTGGAAAACGGGCCACAGCTTGGAGAGCTTTTCAAACTTGGAAGCGAACTGGCCACCACTGGTCGCCTAAAATCCATGGACGTGGTCGAACTTAATCCACAAATTGGTAATAAAGAACAGATTCTTAAAACTTTTTTCATGACGATGGAGTTTGTCGAAAACACTTTAAAAAAAGCTGTCATTCCCCAGGATTTTTTTGCTATGCCTGTGACTGCATGATACTTTTCTAAGGAAGATGAAGTTCCTACCTCTACTAGTCCTAAGTGTCCTATTATTTTATCCCTTAAATGGATCCACTGAAATATTGCCTGATATTTTTTATGATGCACCAGAAGAACAGGAACTTTTCTGTTCTTCTTCAGAGAATAATGCCAATATTTGGTTTGACCTCATGTCTTCTCATATTGATAAACTTCTTACCCAATATGAATTAAATAGTTTTGATCATGATGTTTTGAAAAACCAATTAGTGACACTTAGCTACCTCGAGCTTAGTCGCAGGTCACAAGGGCAAGAAAGTAGCATGACTTATGTTTACGCAAATGCCTCCCATCATCTAGGTCGGTTGGTCCGCTATTACTTCTGGGAACGTTTTCCAGACGAATCCATAGGTCTTGAGGATAAATCTTTAATCAGCGGGGAAATCCTGGGCACCGCTGTTCGGAATGTCCCCCGCTACCTGGCAAAGAATCTTATGCATCATAGTGTCTTTCTTTATAAAACTCTTAGCTGGAGTCTTGGTGCCAGTGTGATTTGTGGCAGGGATGTTGTCGTCAAGATACTTAAGGATTCTAAGAACTCTGACTTTAAAAAGATTTTTCCTCATCTGCCGCTCTTAAAACAAAAAGAACTGATGAAACGTTTAAGAAAAGCATATGCAGCAACAACCAGTGAAGAATTCATTTCAAGTTTTGTCGCCTTTGAGCAGACTTATCTTCAGGATACTATGTATGCTTCACCAGAGATCAGACTTACCACCTCTTTAGGTATTTTAGATAAAATGCGTTTTATCCCTTTCAATGGAGAACGGAATTTGTCCTATTATGAGTGGTGTAAAGAGCGTAACTGCCGCAAAACCTCCCTTAACCTGGAGCATAGAATTCTTTTTGATCAAACCGTTATTCTAAAAGAAATAGGCCTCGTTAGTGATGATCAGCAGATGATGAATGAGAGGATTGAAAAATCAGGTCTTCTGGAAGTTTCGGATTTTGTCCTGGACCATTTAATCCCAGGTCGGATGAAGGAAGATTTCACCACTGTGAGACTCCTGAACTCTCCTAATATCTCTCAATAATTCATCTAGATTAAAACCCAGATAATTTATCCTGCCATTTAGTTTCAGCCCCTCAAGTAATTCAATGGCCCTTAGGTAATGATCCTGAGCAGCCTCTTCTTGGTCCAGATTCATTTTTACTCCAGCTGCCGATAACTTTATAAGGGCCTTCAAAAAATCGGCCGTTTCTCCATGTCTTTGATGAGCATTCCATAAGGCTTCAAAATAGACATGACTTTCCCAAAAATAGCGATGATTAAAAAGGTCGAGTCCAAAACAAAACTCTGGTGACTTCTCAGGGTGATCTAAATTCAAAGGGCCAGCGACCGGATCACTCTGACCTTCCATATGTCCTCCCTCTTTTTTTGGATGGGGATTCTGCCCTGGAATAAAAATATAAGAAGGAAGCTTTTGGCCGGAATAACGTTTTCTAGTCATTCCTAAATTTACCTTCTGTCACATTATGGTGCATGAACTCTGAGATGTTCTCAGGGCGGGTAAATGTCCTAGTCCCTTCGCCGGAGTCGAAAAGATCCGACCACCAATTAACCCCTTTCTTTGAACCCAGATAATTATAAAACTCTTGGGGATTACCTTTCATTTCTTTTTTCACAACATCTTTTACTATATCTCTTTGGATCATATGGTTAATCACTCCATGCCCGTAGCGATTCCCTGCTTTACTTTCAAACACGCGGTCTAAGAAAGGTCCAGTCCTGATCGCTGTTCGGAAAGCATCGTTATCCCCTGCCATATCACTGGCCTTGATATTTTTCGCTCCTACGCTGATCGTTCTATCACTACTTCTTGGCATCATTGTTGTGAACTGATTGTCCCCACTGGCCTTAAACCGCTTGATGAGAATCACCGACATGGCATGCTCACTCACGACTCCCTTCTTTAAAAGCTCCAGATCCGCTGGTCTTCCTCTCTTGGCCATCCATTCAGCACTTTCTTTAACCAGCCCTTTGAAGTAGGTTTCGAGAACTTTTTTGTCTCCCAAAGTATTGTAAACGCCGACAACAGTCTTTTGAATATTCGGTGGTAACTCGTCTGCTCGCTTTCTCATCTCAGCATCTTTAACAGGTCGGAACTGATTCGTGTTTTCAAATGGCATTTCACGTGGATGTTCAATGGGCACTCCACCCCGGATGCTAATGCCGTCGATTGTTTTCTTTAGATTTGGATATTGTCCGAAAAGCGTTTTCGGAGCACTTGGGGCTTGAGGAGTTTTAGGTGGAGCCGCGGCTTTTTTAAGATGAGGAAAATGCTTCATCGCAAGC
>JAEYUK010000137.1 GCA_023432655.1 Pseudomonadota bacterium
GTCCAGGCGTCTTCTTTCATGGCAAAAACGAATCCATCAATCTCACAAGAATATCCGCGGTCCCAGTAACCAGAGATGATATCAATCGAGATCCCAGCAAGTGGTCGTGCTGAATCTAAAAGGAACGGACGAACTTTCGTTCTTTTCATGATGTCATTATAAGATTCATTTAACTCATAATAGGCAAGATCTGTGTTAGTCATCGTTGCATAAAGAATTTTTGTCGCTTCAATATTATGAAGTTTCATTTTGCTGTCGTAAACTTTCATTTTGCGAGGAGCTGAGCGATTGGCCCAAACTTCGCCTGGCTTCAGGAAACCACCTGGAGCGCTGATACAGTGACCATTGGTCATCACGATGGCCTTGCTCTCAAGAGACTGACCATTGAAAGCGACGAGTGAACCAGAGCAGTTACTTAGTTTTACGATCCCTTCGAAGTCATATTCAGAGTCCAGTGCTGAAAATGATTTTAAATTAGATTTTTCAAGAGCGTTAAATGGGGCCTTAGGGAAAGCCCAGGTAGCAGTGCTTGATAAAGCAATGACGAATGCTAAAAGTGTCTTCAAAATGATCCTCCTAGATTTTTGAAAGGAGGATTCTTATATCAAAATCAAATACATAACGTCCTTAGCTTGTAAGAATATTATAGATTATATTAGGCCACCCTTAGCAGCGAGTTATTTTGCACAATCTGTGAAATGATCGTTTCATACATGTGATGAGTGAATTTGAGATTATTTAAAATCGCCAATTGCTGCTCTTCACTGAGGGAACTAATAGTTTTTAAAGCACTCTCTAGATGGGCCGGATCCTCACTTACGTGGATGCGGGCAAAGTGGATGCCTTTATGGTGTTTTTGAACAACTTCAAAGACTTCCTTACCCCAGTGTACGGCTATCCCTTCCAAAAATAGGATGTAACCAAGTAGAGAAGTCCCGCCCTCAAACTGAATCCGGTAGTACTGTGACTGGTAAAAAGCCTCAGTGGTAGGAAGCGGTTGAAACTCATTTATATCCCGGTCCATGAGCTTAAGATCTTTCAGGGCGACAAGATCATGGCGAGTCTCTTCACCGAGGTGTTTTTCAAAATGGTGACGAAGATCATCATTTTTTAAGTGCGGTAGTGCAAAGCCTAGGAGTGCAGTGGAGTGTCTGACGAAGAAGTAAGTTTGAGCGAGCCATTCCTGGTAGACCACTGAGCTCTTAAATAGACTCGGGTGGTGATTCTTTTTAAATTCATTCATCGATTTTAAAAACTCGTTATGAATATTCATTAATTCTCCCTTGGTTTAGGCGGCTTTTTTAATTGGTTGAGTATGGAGTGGAAGTTCTGAACAATGGAGATGTTGCTTCCAAAGTTCTTGGCAAAGAGGTTCTAAGCCTTTTTTAGCTACAAACTTTTCAAAACCAACTTTCGTATAGGCCACGAGTTGAGCAGGTAGCTCCTTCTCTCCATAGATGAAGTGATGAAGTGGATTTAAAATCACTGCACCAATATCTTCTCCTGATGAATTTTGCATACCTCTGATGAGGTTAAGACAACCGGCCATCACATCTCTGTCGGAATAGTAAAAGCGGAGATAGGCAAAGAGAGAAATGATCTCTTTCCAGCGTACAATCTGACCTTTCCCGGCAAAGGCCGGATCAACGGTAAATTGGGTACAGATTATTGCACGAGAAGAGATGTTTTTTAGTCTCTGAAAAGAGAGATCATCCCAAGGACCAAACCAACTTAGGTCGCCCAAGGGGCCATGGTTAAGATCTCCAAAGGTAAAACTGCAGAAGCCAACACATTGGGATTGATAAAAGAGCACACCCATTTCATCCGGAATAAGAAAGCCATCTGAATGAAGAGGCGAGACGATATCCTGCTCTTCTCGATACTTTCCCCAGGCCTTTCTCCAGGTGAGGTAAGCGGCCTGATATTCAGCTTCTAATCCCTCTGGCGGCTGGCGGGATGGCATAATGATGTAACGACAGTCTTTTATCCAATCATCCATATTATTCCTCCGGTTTAAATTAGGACTGAGGATAACTGTCATCAAACTTTAGTGACGAAAAAAAGAAGCCATTTTTTTTAAGTAGTGAATCTTAGATGATTCCAGAAATGACTTCTAAAGAAAAATTTAGAGATGGAAAAAGAGACTAACTGAAGATGTTGGCATTTCTACTTTGAATATCCAATTTGGAATATGTAACATTAGATTTCTTGAGATTGATAGAGACTATAGTACCTTGGTTTTCTCCCTCTGAATGAAGCTTATATGAAGCTCCAAACTGATGGAGGAAGTAGCCCATAACCATCATCCCAAAGCCTGAACCTGTTTCTCCCTGAGTCCCTTCAGTCGAACCAAGAAGACGTCTTCCCATTCGATCTTTATTAATTCCAATTCCCTGATCCTGAAATTGAATGCTGATCTCACCACCCATATCGACTAAGGAAATCTTGATGGCGGAGCCTTCATGTGAAAATTTAATGGCATTAGAGAGGATATTGGCAAAGATATGTTCTGTCAGAGCATGCTCTTCGGCTTTGACAAATACATCTCTTAGGTCTTCGTTATTGTAGATGAGTTTGATATTTTTCTCATTTAACTTAACTTCAAACAGACTAATGACTTTTTGGACGGCCTGGTCCAGATGCACATCCTGAACACTCACGAGGCTTGCTTGATTTCTCGTGACAATGGCATTTCGGATTCTATTCACCATATTAAGAGCCGAATCAACACTCATGGAGATTTTGGCCATAATCTTTTTATAATCTGCAGGTTGAATCCTTCCGGATTCGATCATACTCGCATAGGCATTAATGACGGTTAAAGGATTAGCGATGTCATGAGAAATTGTTTTCATCAATATCTCATTCATCTCGCGCTCATCTTCTAAATGCATATTGGTATTTTTTAATTTTTGGGAGAACTCTTCTTTTAGGTTTATTTGATGCTCAAGGGCCTTGTACAATTCATCTATTTCGGTACTGACTGTTGTACTCTTTCCTGAGATTTTTGAAAGGGCCAGTTCCAGATTTTTTCTTTCCAGATCTTCCCGACGTTGGTTAAACATCATGGGAAGGAAAATAGAAACACACTGGTATTGAACAATTGCAATTCCCCAACCCCACCAAGCTGTTGTGGGGTCCATTCGAAAAAAAGCAAAGTTAAAATGATTAATGATCCCGGTTAGCATGGCGAGCCCCATGCCTTTTTCTACCCAACTAGACTCCCTTCTCTGGGCCACAAGTGTATCCCATACATTTGGAAATAGTGGTAAGGCCGAAGCAAAAGTCACAGGTAACAAAGAAGTGGTAAAACCAGCATCAGTAAATAGAATCAAATTTGCTGAGATCACCGCTCCGGCGAGGTAGATAAAAGAATAAAAGGGAAGATTAAAACGAAATCCCCGGGTGTCCATCAGCATTTTAGTGATGAACATGGTCGGGATGATTTGAAAGAAATAAGAAAAAGCGATCTGGGTTTCGTTTTGACTAAGAATCGCTGCTGCAATGAAGGTCACCAAAAGGGTCGGCCAGTATAAGACCAGCTGAGTGAAGTCTTTGTAATTAGTTCTAATCCTCGCCGCGAGGGCGATGGAGAAGTTGAGGAATGACGTTCCTACTAAGAAGAAGAAGATAAATTTTTGGGCCAATTCCATAAGGCGAACTTTACCTTGGGCTCAGGTTTTCCTCAACAAACTGATGGTTATCCTGTCAAACTTACATGACTGTCTAAAGTTCTTCACCCGCAGGCTCAAATAAGGGCTCAAAATCACCAAGCTCTTTGGATTCTTCCAACAGGGCCAGGAGATCATAATCCAGGATTCGGTAGAGGTCCGAGAAGCTTTGAAGGACATAATAGAGAGGCTGGGGGATATCAATCCGATAAGGAGTTCTTAAAGCTTTTAAGGGGTCAAAGTCTTCCCGTAGAGGAATCGGACTTTCTACAGAATAAACAGTTTCGTGAATGGAGGAAAGCATTCCCCCGCCATAGGCCTTAATGCCATGATCGGTGTGGACCAGGCCAAACTCAACGGTAAACCAGAATAAACGGAAAATGCGGCGGCGATCTTTGCCATTAAGAGACAAGGCGAGTTTTCCAAATTCTTCCATGAAGCGGGCATAGTCGGGGAAAGTGAGAAGAGGAA
>JAEYUK010000183.1 GCA_023432655.1 Pseudomonadota bacterium
CGCGGAAGTATACAGGGATCATGGCGACCGGCCTTCGCCTTTTCCCCGATGGTCGATGGGGCCTTGAAGGCCATCTGAAGAAGAATCTCTTCACCGTTTGAGATGCCACCTTCCATGCCACCGAAGTTCTTAGAGTCTTGAGATATAATACTTCCAGGAAGTTTAACCAGGTCAAAAGCAGTATTCACACTAAAGCCAATACAAGCAGGAATTGAAATCATCGCTTTAGCAAAGTCAGCTTTAAGTTTATCGAAAACCGGTTCACCTAAACCGACTGGGCAGTTAAGAATAGAAAGAGTGACAACGCCTCCCACCGATTCGCCATTTTTTTTACAATCTTTGAGAAAGCTCACCACCTGATCAGACATGCTCTTATCAGGGATATTAATCTCCCCACGATCTGTCTGGTGGTTTACAGGCCTTTGGGGAAGTTTAAAACTTCCGACTTCTTCAATATAAGCATAGAAAGAAACATCTTTTACAATAAGACCTGCAAAGTAACCCCCAATCACGCGAGCGAGAGTTTCTCTGCCAGAAGCCCGACCGCCACCTCGGTGATCACGGATACCATATTTCATCACTGTCGTTTTATCAGCATGGCCTGGACGATAGTTTTCTTTTAATTGATCATAGTCCTGACTTCGCTGGTTGGTATTCCGAACAATGACAGTGATTGGGGTACCAAGAGTTTTATTATTGAAGACCCCAGAGATAATTTCCGGTAAGTCGTCTTCTTTTCGTGAGGTATGTACTTCATGTTGACCAGGTGCCCGGCGTTTTAGTTCTGAGCGGAGATGATCCATGTTTACATCCAACCCTCCAGGCATGCCGTCAATCACAACCCCAAGGGCTTCTCCATGTGACTCACCGAATGTGGTGATTTTAAAAAGCTCTCCGAAACTATTTCCACTCATGTTTAATCCTTAGTAGGAACTCATCTTTAAAACGTTCCAGAGGCATTTCCGGGAGACCTCCGAGAGCTTCCACAGAGGTGTATGTCTCAGAATTTAATCCGCACGGGTTTAAGCTCGCTAGGGCCTTTTTCATATGAGGGTTTTCCATCATATTGAGGGCCATGCCATGGAAGGTGGTGAGTTTTTCAATGGCAATTCCCATCGATGCTATTTTTCTATTTCCCTGCCAGAGCCCCAGGAGTTTATTTTCGTGATCAAGATTTTGTATTCCCCAGTCACTTAAGACTTCAATTGAGAAATCAAAAATTTGATCAATCATTAATGAGAGAGAGAGGGCTTTGGGGTTTAATTTTACAATGGGATAAAAAATAAACTGACCAGGATGGTGAAAGGTAAGTCCACCGCCACGTTCAATCTGATAAAGAGGGAACGGAAGTCTAGAGTGGGCTTCAGGTTTAAATTCAACCAACTCCAGGACTTCGCCTTTTCGCGGTTTTTGGAGACCTCGTCCATTTGTCAGAACTTCCGGATGATTGCAGCAGATAAGAATGCGCAGGTTAGCTGTTTCTTGAACGAGCGTGAGAGCTGCCCGTTGGAATTTATGGGCGAGACCATAGTCCCAAGTCCACTTGGTCACTACAACTGTTCGCTCATCGAGTACAGAGAGATTATTCTCGTTCAAATCAAAATCACTAAGCTTGAGGGCACTGGTGATGATTTGTTTCATGATCAAACTTTTGTTTCGACGTAATCCAGGAAGTCAGCGGCCTTATAAGAACTTCTGACCAGCGGTCCACTTGCAACAAATTTGAAACCCATTTTAAGGGCCATGCGCTTTAGTTCATCAAACTCTTCGGGAGTATAAAATTTCTCAACATTTAAATGACGTTTTGAAGGCTGAAGATACTGACCGAAAGTCACAATATCGACATTGATTTTACGAAGGTCTTCCAATGTTTCCTGGATTTCTGCCCAAGTTTCACCAAGGCCCACCATAATAGATGTTTTTGTTTGAATGTGAGGATAGTTTGTTTTGTAAAACTCCAAACAGTTGAGTGTCTTATCATAGCCCGCTCGCGGATCACGTACAGGGTGAGTGAGACGTCGAACTGTTTCAATGTTTTGTGCTATAACATAAGGATTGGACTTAGCGAGGGTATGCATTCTTTCGGCATTCACGCTGAAGTCAGGAATTAAAACTTCAACTTTAGTTTCAGGGTGATCCTTATGGACCCGATCTATCACTGCTGCAAAATGGCCGGCCCCTTGATCTGGAAGATCGTCGCGGTCAACACTAGTGATAACGATATAACGAAGAGACATGAGGTCTACCATTTTAGAGGTGTTCTCAATTTCTTCAGTGTTAATAAAACCTTTTGGGTTTCCGGTTTTTACATTACAAAATTTACAAGCGCGCGTGCAGGTATCACCGAGGATCATGACGGTGGCAGTGCGGGCACTCCAGCATTCAGAGATATTGGGACACTTGGCTTCTTCGCAGACAGTTGAAAGTCCCTTCTGGTGAAGATTATCCCGAATCTCTTTGTAGTCATTTCCTTGCGGAAGCTTAACTTTCAACCACTCGGGTTTTCTTTGGTATTTGTCTTTGTCAAAATAGGTAATGGCCATGCCACTATTTAGCACGAGGGGGCCTCTTCGACTAGAGGATGGTGTAAATTTAATAAGGGTTAACTGTCCAAAATTACAAGGGAATACGCAGGCAGTTTTCCCACTCTGGGAGGAGGCTGAGTACCTCACTGATCTGCCTCAGGTTTTGCTGTGGTCCCATGGTCAGATAAATGGTCCTTTCTTCAGTACGGAGGCGGTATTCCATTCCTTGCCGAGTGGGGTGACGGGCCTCAACTTTAAATGAATGGCCTTGGGGATCCTCTTTCCAGTTTCGGTCAGGAACAATCAGAAGTTCATTCTCATTCCACTCTTTTTTCCAGGCCTTCTTTATAAATTCCGCTGAGAAAAAATTCCGATAGCCCATAAACTGCGCGACGAAAAGATTCTTCGGATTTCTAACTAATTCTTCAGGACTTCCGATTTGAACGAACTTGCCAAAATTCATTAAGGCCAGCTGATCAGAAAACTCGAAGGCTTCATCCAGATCATGGGTGACCCACAAAACGGTAATGCCCTGGTGGCGGATATATTCGAAAAGGCCTCGAAGTATATCCTTTCTGGTGAAGGGATCCAGGTGAGTAAATGGCTCATCCATCAAAAGGAGCCCTGGACGATTGATGAGTTCTCTCGCGAGTAAAATTTTTTGCTTTTGACCAGAGGAG
>JAEYUK010000192.1 GCA_023432655.1 Pseudomonadota bacterium
GTGGCCTTGGAATTTTTAAATCAAGAAAAAGAAGCTAAACTCAATGTCATGCTGAAGGAACGGACGGAGAAACTTTTTGGGCAATCCAAGTACGCAGAACTCGGGATGATGTCAGCAGGTATCGCTCATGAAATTAATAATCCCCTCGCCGTCATTCACGCCAGAACGACTCAGCTCTTAAGGATTAATAATTTAGAAGATAAAAAACAAGAACTCGCTCGAGGGCTTGAGCAAATTCTTTACACCTCAGAAAGAATCGGTCGAACGATTCAAGGCGTTCGTGAGTTTGTTTATAATGATGAGAAGTCACCTCCTCAGGAAATCTCTTTAAACCACTTGATGGATAATGTTCTGGCCTTCACTGGTCAAAGAATGAAAAATCATGGGATAAGCCTTCGCTTCTATGGTCTTGAGGAGTTCAAGGTCCTGGGTAATAAAATTCAACTTGAACAAATCATTCTGAATCTTTTAAATAATTCTTTTGATGCCATCGAGTTTTTACCCGATAAGTGGATCGAAGTTAGCGCGCAAAAGAATGATGGAATGGTTCAACTTTATTTTAAAGACTCGGGTAAAGGGATTCCTAAAGATATAGCTTCAAAAATGATGGAGCCATTTTTTTCCACAAAGGAAAGAGGTAAGGGGACAGGACTAGGCTTAGCTCTCGCCCGAGGCATTGCCGAGAAGCATGGCGGGACATTAAATTATCTACCAGATAGACCACACACGACTTTTCTTTTGGAGTTACCTGAAGCTCACCCGATAGAAGAATGGGAAACACCGATGCTTCACTAAGGTTTTTTCTTATCTTCAAACTTCCGCATTTCCGGATCTTCCTGCTGTTCCTCTCGTGAATTGACATCATTATCTGATTCCATCATTTCAAAAAGATTCTTCTTTTCGGATGGACGAATTTCTTCATAAGGATGGATGATGTCTTCTGGGGTCAAATTCATCGGCGTTTGCGCCGGGAGAGGTAGGGTGAAGAAGAGTGGTGCCATGTACCAGATTAGTCTTTTCATGGGGGAATGATAGGCAATGAATCTTGGTCACGTCTTCTTAAGATGACCTAAAAATCCAAGGCGATCCTGGTGTTTTTAAGGTATAAAATATCTAATTTAAAACTTTCAGAGGTGAAGAGTGCAAGAATTTCTAACGCGTTTTCATGATGGTCACTATGTTGAATTTCTGGCCTTTGCAGTTGTCGCGTATTTTTTTCTTTGGGTAATTAAAAATATTCTCGTTTCCATTCTCAAACGTTTATCCGAAAAGACCACAAGCTACATCGATGATTTGATCGTTGAAACGATCAGCTGCACCAGGCAGTACTATCTCGTGGCGTTAGCTTTATTCCTTGGATCAAAGGTTTTAGAACTAGAACCCAGCAAGGTAAGTTTTGTTAATAAGGCCATGTTGGTCATCAGTGCTTTCCAGATTATCTCTTGGGGTAAAGCCTTTATTAATGGCTGGCTAAAACTTACTTTAAAAAAACGTAATAACGATCCTTCCGCCAAAATGTCATTGGATTTTGTCGGAATTCTAGCGAAGTTTGGCTTCATCTCCTTAGTGATTCTTTTTGTGTTGAACAACATGGGAGTGGATGTCACTACATTCGTCACAGGATTAGGGATAGGTGGTGTGGCGATTGCGCTGGCGACTCAAAAAATTCTAGGCGATCTCTTTTCTTCACTTTCGATTGTTATGGATAAGCCTTTTGTGGTGGGAGATCCTATTAATGTGGCCCCGGATATTTCGGGAAGTATTGAGCAAGTGGGTCTTAAAACCACCCGAATTAAGAGTTTAACCGGTGAGCAGATCATTATTTCCAATTCTGATCTGCTGGCCTCGAGGATTCGTAACTATAAAAGGATGGAAGAGAGGAGAGTCGCCTTCTTCGTAGGTGTTAATTATGAAACTCCTCGCGAGAAGTTAAAGATTCTCCCGAAACTTTTTGAAGAACTCATTTCAACTCATCAAAATACCCGTTTTGATCGGGCCCATCTTGTAAGGCTTGGAGCTTCCTCCCTGGACTTTGAAATTATCTATTTTATGACTACTCCAGATTATTTACTCTACGCTGATACTCACGAGGCCATTCTTCTTGGTATCTTAGAAATTTGTGAAAAGAACGGGGTCGACATTGCTTACCCAACTCAGAAATTGATCGTTCAAAACTAAAATGAACTGGCCTACTTGAATGGTGGTACATGAAAGAGAGAATTCTCTTTCGCTCTCAAAAAATACATTCTTTTCAATGACTTGTTCTTTCGAGCGAGACTCCGGGAAAATGGAATTTTCCCGGAGTACACAATGAAATTTATAATTAGGTAGATTAACTATTTGTTTTGAGGCGTGAGAAAGGCTTTTGCAGTTGCAAACTAAAAAGGCCAGCTTTCGCTGGCCCTTAGAGATTTTAATTTTGGTTTGAAGCCTTGAGAATCAATGAGAACACCTCTTCAGTAGAAGAATTTCTCAGTTGGTTTGCATCCACTCGGTCACTAATAATTTCTGGTAAATTCTTAGTAATCTTCTCAGTGAGAATCGGGTTTTTATTGGCCAATACTTCATCCACTCGGTCAATAGGAGTGAAATGAGGAACCGTTCTTAAAACTTCCGGATGTTCTTCAATAAGTTTTGAAATGCTCTCAACCACTTCGGCGAACTGATCAAGTTCTTTCTTGCTATATGTTTCAGTCGGTTCAATCATAAGTCCATATTGCTCAGGAAAGGCGACAGTCGGAGCGTGGAAGCCGAAATCCAGGAAGAGTTTCCCAATACGCGCAATGGCGTTGGCCTTAGGTGTGCCCGCAGCCTCAATCTTTTTAAAAGTTTCAGGATTAAGAGTCAGAATAAATTCATGCATTCTTGGAGAAGTTGCGGCCCCGGCCGGAAGGCATGGATAGGTTTTTGATAGACGATGGTAGAGATAACGGGCCGAAAGCACCGCCACCTGACTCATCATACGAACACCATCTGCCCCTAATGCCTTAATGTAGGTATAAGCACGGACTTTGTGGCCAAAGTTTCCGAAGTGACGATGGAATGAACCAACAGATTTTGAAGGTTTCACCACATCAAATTTTTCGCCATTTTTTACGACCTGGATTCCTGGAAGAAAGTCTATGAGCTTACTTGAAACGGCCACAATGGCGTCTCCTGGGCCCCCGCCTCCATGAGGAATGGTCCACGTCTTATGAAGGTTATTATGAACAGCATCGACTCCTAATTTATTAAGATCCACAATCCCGGCCACGGCGTTCATGTTTGCGCCATCCATATAAACGAGACCACCGGCCTCATGAATAAGAGCACTCATCTCTTTAAATTGTGATTCAAAAATACCGGCGGTATTAGGGTTTGTGACCATAATACCGGCCACGCGGTGACCGTCGGTTTTAAGAAACTCTTTAATTTGTCCAAGATTCATTTCACCGTTAGGAAGTGCTTCAACGGTGAAAATTCCATAGACCTGTCCATCGACAACTTTTGACTGGTAACCGGCCATAGTCGCAGAAGCTGGGTTAGTTCCGTGGGCCGAGCGAGGAATGATGACCACGTTTCTCTGTGCCGCCTCTCCACGATCTCGGTGATAGGCCTGGAACATTTTTAAACCAACTAGCTCCCCTTGAGCACCTGCCACTGGCTGAGTGGTGACACCTGGAAGACCTGTAATGGCCTTAAACTGTTCTTGAATTTCAAAAAGTATTTCCAAGGCACCTTGGACGTCATCAATCGGGGCTTCCGGATGGACGTTCGCAAAGCCAGGAAGATTAGCAGCGTAATCATTGATGTAGGGGTTGTACTTCATCGTACATGAGCCCAGTGGATAAATTCCATCATCAGGAGAAAGGTTTTGTTTACCTAGTTTTTCGTAATAAGAAACAATTTGTTCAGTTGTAAGTTTTGGAATTTCCGGAGCATCCACTCGCATGAGGACTGCTTGAATCTTTGGAGCTGGCGTTCCGTTTTTTGTTTTATTGAACTGTGTTCCGAAAAATGAAATAAGCTTATCCACATCTTCTTCTGTGTTAATGTCAGTGAAGCTCATAAGAAGAAGATTTTCGCCGCTGATTTCAGTGTGACGATTAGAAACATCAACACCAACTAACAGACCTTCGGCGCTGGCCTTCTCGATGAAGCTCTTCGTGCTTACAGGAATTTTAAGAGTGAATTCGTTGTAGAATGCCGAACCTTTAAATTTAAGTTCTACTCCTTCAAATTGAGTCAGAGCTTCCGCCGCTTTCTCAGCGAGGGCACGAGATTTTTTAAGAGTTTCCTCAAAGCCTTCATCTCCACGAGCGAGCATGGATGCTCCCGCGAGACTTGCGATGAATGATTGGTTAGAACAAATGTTGGAAGTCGCTTTTTCGCGACGGATATGCTGCTCTCGAGTGGAAAGGATCAGGGCCTTACAGTCCCGGCCTTTTAAATCTTTTGTTTTACCAACATATCTTCCGGCGGTTGAGCGGATAGAGATTTTATCCTGCTCATTATAGCGAATACCGAAAATACCCAGTCCCGGACCTCCAAAGCTTGGGCCAATGGCCAGATGTTGTCCTTCGGCCACAATCATGTCGGCCCCTTGCTGAGAGGTACCAAATTTAACCGGGGCCTTAAGACCGCCTTTACCAAGAAGCATAGGATCGACGACTGCGATCGACTTAATATTGTTGTTTGAACAAAGATCGACAATTTCGTCTACCGACTCGATATTTCCGAGAGCATTGACATGGGGGAAGGCCACGGCAGCAACTTGCGGAGTTGTGTTGAGAATTCGCTTTAAGGCATCCATATCCATTTTACCGGACTGAGGATTAATCGGGGCCTTAATGATTCTAAGCGGAGTTTCCCGTGACTGAGTTTCTAAAACTTCCAGGTCTCCAGGGTAGAGAGTCGTGGCAACGACTACAGTGGTAGCGTCTTTTACTAAACGAAGCGCACAGTTCATGGCCTCAAATAAGCAAGTTGAGCGGTCATAAAGAGAAGCGTTGATGGCCTCATAACCAGTTAGCTGCGAAATGAGAGACTGGTAAATCCAAAGAGTTTGTAGTGTTCCCTGTGAGCGCTCAGGTTGATAAGGGGTATAGGCAGTAGAAAGTCCGCGGATATCACTGATGGGGCCCACAACATCCGTCACTTTATAATGAGGAAGTCCATCACCTAAGAATGATGTCTTGAGATGGTTTTTACCCGCTAGATCGTTCAGATGTCCAATCAGTTCCTGATAGGCCATATGTTTTGCCATGGGCACTTTATCCATTTTCACCGTACTGTCGATGTGACTATAAAGGTCTTCCAATGATTTAAGACCCAGCTCTTTAAGCATGGCTTCGAGATCTTTTTGATCAGCACCAATATAAAATGGTCTTAATTCCCTTTCTAATTTTTCGGGATGATAGTTTAGTGGAACGTGAGTATTCTTCATGCTATTTCCTTATGCCAACATAATAATTTTGCCAGCATATCCTAGGACTTCCCTCTAAGTTTGTTAAGAAATAAGAGTGAATAAATGCGCATGGTCAATTATACTTTAAGCCGATGATAACAATTATTAATAAGAATGATGCTCCTCCAATTAAAGAAGAGGATTTGTCCGAACTAAATAAGTTTTCCATACAAAGGGGGATTGATCTCTCTTTTGAATGGAAGGATGGCCAGTATTGGCTCCATTCCGATCGTAATGAAGAGCGGGCCATCGGCATTGAGATCGATCGAGAATTAACCAGACATGAAGAGTTTTTTAAGAAGTCTTCCCTTCAAAAGGAGCTTCTTGCTCGTGCAGTAGGGGTGAAAGGGCCCTACCGGCCAGCGGTCCTGGATCTTACCGCCGGCCTCTTAGGAGATAGTCTTTTGCTCTTAAGCTTTGGCTGTGAAGTTTGGGCCACGGAGAGACATCCGGTGATTCGCTTCTTAATCGAAAGCGCTCTTAAAAACGCCCATCACCCTAGAGTAGAGTCTTTTCATTTTCTTCCGGGAGATGCTCTGGATGTTTTGAGGAATCCTCCCTTAGTTGATGTGTTTTACTTTGATCCTATGTTTGAAGATGCCAATCCAAAGGCATCTCCTAAAAAGGAGATGCGGATATTCCGAAACGTTATTGGTTCTGATCTCGACGCCCAAAATGTCTTCTTAGAGGCCCGGAAGTTAAAACCCAAACGACTCGTCGTTAAGCGTCCCCGCCATTCTGTCACTCTCAGTGAAAAGGCCTCGGTGGAATATATCGGTAAATCTACTCGATATGATGTGTATTTTTCGGTTTAAAAAGATTAGAGTAGGGGCTCATTTTTGGAGATCACGCGATGAATAAAAAGTATGATGTTTACGCCATCGGGAATGCCCTGGTTGATATGGAGTATGAAGTCCACGACGATTTTTTTGTAAAACATAAAATCGACAAGGGTCTTATGACTTTAGTTGATGAAGAAAGACAAAATTATCTTTTAAATGCTTTAGGAACAGCTCCTAAAAAACAGCAATGTGGAGGCTCGGCTTCTAACTCTGTAATCGCCATTGCCCAATTTGGCGGCAAAGGCTTTTATTCATGTAAGGTGGCCAAAGATCCTATTGGAAATTTTTATTACCAGGATCTTCAGGATAATGGAGTTGACTCTAATCTTAAGTACCAGGACCGTGAAGAAGGTGTAACCGGGAAGTGTCTGGTGCTCATCACTCCTGACGCTGAAAGAACAATGAATACCTATTTAGGGATTACTTCATCGATTTCGAAAAATGAAATTGTCATAGATGCCATCCGCAGTTCAAAATATATGTACATGGAAGGCTATCTTGTTGCTTCCCCGACTGGTCGCGCTGCGGCCGTTCAGGCAAGGAAAATTGCTGAAGCCGCTGGAGTTAAGACCGCTCTGACTTTCTCTGATGTAAATATGATTAAGTTCTTCAGAGAGGGGATGCAGGAAATGATCGGGGATAAAGTTGATCTCCTTTTCGCCAATGAAACAGAAGCTGCCGCCTTCACTGGAATTGATGATATTATGGTGGTTCGTGAAGAGTTAAAAAAGATCGCGAAAACTTTTGTCATTACCATGGGTGAAAACGGCGCCATGATTTTTGATGGAGAAACCTTCATCGACATTGAGCCATTTGCTGTTGAAGCGGTGGATTCAAACGGAGCAGGAGACATGTTCGCCGGGGCCTTCCTTTATGCCATTACCAATGGGCATACTTATGCTTCGGCCGGAAAACTTGCTTCTCTTGCGGCCAGCCAGGTTGTTGGACAATTTGGTCCTCGTTTAAAAACTGAAACAGTGTTGGAAATTAAAAAGAAAATTTTTGGATAGGAGTTCATGATGTCTCAGTATCTTTTGATTAAGAAAGTTTTTGAAACCAAGCCGGTTGATCAAACGATTATCGTAAAGGGATGGATTAAATCCCTCCGTCAGTCGAAAAAATTCTCTTTTATGGTTGTTAATGATGGAACAACCCAAAAAGACCTACAAATAATAGTTGATGCTTCTTTAGAAAATTATGAAGAAGTCTCAAAGCTTACCATGGGATCTTCAGTTGAAGTGGAAGGCCTTTTAGTGGCTTCTCAAGGTAAACAACCGGTGGAACTTCAGGCGAAACGTGTTCACGTTTATTGCCATAATCCTGAAGATTATCCACTCCAGAAGAAAGAAACTTCTCTTGAGTATTTAAGAGAAATTGCTCACCTTCGTTCTCGAACCAATACCTTTTCTGCCGTCTTCCGTCTTCGCCATGTTCTGGCCCAGGCGACTCATGAATTTTTTACCAATGAGAGCTTCACTTATCTCCATACTCCAATCATCACTTCTTCTGATGCTGAAGGTGCTGGTGAGATGTTCAGAGTATCAACTCTCCCTCTAGATAAATTACCTCGCACTGATAAAGGCGCGATTGATTTTAAACAAGATTATTTCGGTCGTGAGACTTTCTTATCTGTTTCCGGGCAACTTGAAGCTGAAACATTTGCAGTGGGCGGTTTAGGCCGGGTTTATACATTCGGTCCAACTTTTCGCTCTGAAAACTCTCATACCGCCCGACACCTTTCAGAGTTCTGGATGGTTGAACCTGAAGCCGCTTTCTTCACGCTGGAAGACAATGCTCAACTGGCAAGCGGTTATGTGAAGCACTTAATTAAAAGATCTGTTGAGCAGTGTGGGGACGAACTGGAGTTTTTATCCAGCCGTTATGCTCCTGAGAACTTGAAGACTTTAGAGCATGTCATGAACTCTCATTTTGAGATGGTGACTTACACAAAAGCGGTTGAAATCCTCCAGGACGCGGCCAAAACTCATAAGTTTGAATTCCCGGTTTCTTGGGGTTCTGATCTTCAAACTGAGCATGAGCGATTTTTAGCGGAAGTTTATTTCAAACGTCCGACTATTGTGACTGATTATCCAAAAGAAATTAAATCTTTCTATATGAAGCTCAACGATGACAATAAAACTGTTCGCGCTATGGACGTTCTTGTTCCAGGCGTAGGGGAACTCATCGGTGGATCTCAGCGTGAGGAAAACTTTGAAAAGTTATCAAAACGCATGAGTGATCTTCAGATGGATCCAACGAACTACTGGTGGTATATGGATCTGCGTAAGTATGGTTCTGTCCCTCATTCGGGTTTTGGTCTCGGCTTTGAACGTGCGGTTATGTACATCTCTGGTATGAGCAATATCCGGGATGTGATTCCTTTCCCGCGTACTCCGAAAAATGCTGAATTCTAGGGTGTAAAAGTTTTAACTGTAATCACTCCCCCTGGAGTTACATCAGTGCCATCGGTGGCACAAATTCTGAATGAATAGAATTCATCACTTTCCAGTCCTGTCTGGATATATGTGTCTGTGTCACCGACATTTGTTCCTGATAAACAGTCAGAAGGTGGGGTCTCGCCAGGTAAAAAAGACACTATGTAACTTGTGGCAATCCCACCTGTTTTATACCATTTTAGAGTGATCTCTTGTTCTGAAGGCTCAGGAAAGATTTCACGTACGTCAAAAAGATACTGATTGTTTCTATAGACAAACACCGCTCCACTGAAAAGGTTCGAATTATCTGTGCTCGAAGTTGGACCATTGATGATGCCGGTGTATCCGTTACCTTCACCAGGGGCATAAACGGCCAAGGTATCTCCACGGAAGTAGACTTCTGACCCAAAGTTATCTCCTCGATAATCACCGCCGGCAATCGGTAGCCCATCGTTGTTTGAAGCTTTGATGTAGGCCGATTGCTCCCACTCATGACCATTTCGTCTGTAGATATAAACCGCACCCGACCCTAGGGATGATTGATCGAGGCTTGCTACTGAACCATTGGTGATGAAATTTTGGATACTAGCTTCACCAGGTGCTCCCACTGCGAGGAAATTCCCGTTAAGTGATACTGAATTTCCAAATTCCATTCCCCATTCTGATACCTGATTATTAGATGGTTTGATATAGGCTTCTTGTGCCCAGGCCCCACCGTTTCGTTTGTAAACATAGACCGCCCCTGAACTCCAGGCCGTGTTATCAACTGCCACAGTGTCTCCATTCGTTATTGTATTTTCTATACTGTCTTCTCCTGGGGCACCAACCGCGATCGTATCTCCGTCAACTGAAATGGTTGTTCCAAAATAGTCATAACTCTCATTATTGCCTGATTTTATGTAGGCCTCTTGCTTCCAACCTTCCATCTCGTTATGTACGTAAACATAAGCAGCACCAGCATTAGATAGAGAGTTATTCGGGCTCGAAGTCTCTCCGTTTGTTATGGTTATTTGATTACTTTTCTCCCTCGTTGTACTGACAACAAGAGTCTTACCACTTAAAGCTACTTGATTTCCGAAATTGTCGAGTTCATCGTTATTACTTGCTTTCACAAATGCTGACATCTCCCAGTCACCGGATTCAGGGCTTCGTATATACACGTAAGTTGCACCAGAAGCATAATTCGTATCATCTGATGGTGCTGTTGTACCGTTTGTAATTGTTGTTTGAGAGCTGCCTTCTCCTGGAATTCCTACGGCAAGAAAGTTTCCACTTAGGGCAATGGCCTTGCCAAAATTCAAATATGTTCTATTATGCAAAGGTTTAATGTAGGTTTCAAATTCCCATTCGTCTTCTGTATTTCTTGTATAAATGTAAACGGCACCAGAATTTGTAAATGAATTATCTGAACTGGCCACATATGATATGTTAGTCGCATTACTATCTTCTTCTGGAGCTCCAATTGCCAGAAGATCGCCGCTAATGGCAATAACTTCGCCGAAAGAATCTTGATTTTCGGCATTAGGAGCTGTGATTACGGCTTCTCGCTCCCATGTTATGCCTGATCGGCGGTAGACAATGACTTCTTCATTACTACTCGCAACGGCCAGCGTATCGCCACTTATTGCAGGACTACCATTCAGGCTTATTTCTGCATCATGATGTTTAATATAGGCTTCCTGGCCCCAGCCCAAGACGATGTAGGTGACTTCGTTATCAAATCCCGTAGAAAGAGTATTAGATATCCCATTTGGTTTTTGAACTCTTCCCGCATTTAAAACGGGTCTTACGGTTCCGCTCGCATGAACACTTGTTGCTGTTAACTTAAAGTTTCTGTCGTCTCCGCAGCTTTCCAATGTCCAGCTTACTAAGGCTCCTGTTGTTCCATTATTTATAATGTCGGATTCTGTAAAAGTGTCCTCATTAATGGGCCTTGAAAAATGAATTCTATAAGAAAATCCAGGAACCATTGCTGGATCAGTCACATTCGTAAAACTACAGGTACCTACTGTCTCAAGTGTCCCCTGGTTAATCGAAACATCTGGTGGAGTAGGGTCAGATGGTGTGACCGTGATTACGGCACCTGCTGTTAAACTTGTTCCATTATGAGCACAGACTCTGAAAGAGTAGGGTTGATCCGTGATTAGTCCTGAAATATCTGCCTGACCGTTACTGCCTACATTCAGTATGTTTCCTTGATTACAGTCGCTCGGGGCCACAGTTCCGCTTTGGTAGGATACGAAATACTGTGAGGATACAGGAAGAGGGGTCCACTGCAGATGTACTGAAGTTAGGTCAAAAGAAGAATTAATTGTGGTTATATCTTTCGCCATTCCATTTTTACGAAAAACATAAACAGCTCCTGACATCTCGGCGGAGTTATCATCACTGGCCGTATCGCCATTAATAATACTTCTTAAATTACTAGACTCACCTGGAGCGGCGACTGCCAGAGTGTCACCGTGAAGAGAAACGGCGAATCCGAACCCGTCATTAGGTTCTGCGTTAGGAGCCTTAATATAAGCGTCTTGCACCCACTGAAGATTTTTATATTGGTAAAGATAAACGGCTCCACTAAAATTTGCTGAATTATCTTCACTTGAATTAGGACCATTTGTAATTTCTATTTGATTACTACTTTCCCCAATGGCCCCTACCGCAAGAAAGTTTCCTTCTAAAGATAGAGAAAAACCGAATTGATCATATTCGTCCGCATTTGAAGATTTGATGTAAGCTTCTTGTTCCCAAGAGGTTCCAGTTCTTCGATATACGTAAACTGCTCCTGATTCTGGTTTGGAGTTATCGAGGTCACTCGTCGTGCCATTAGTGATACTTGTTTGAGAACTTGATTCATAAATAGCGGATACTGCTAAAATATTTCCACTTAATGAAACACGTGTTCCAAAGTTATCATACTCATCTGCATTTGAAGCTTTGATATAAGCTTCCTGCTTCCAGGTAACACCAGTCCTCTTGTAAATATAAACAGCACCCGATTCATAGAGATCATTATTGTTACTGGAGGTTTCACCATTGCTGATGGTTGTCTGGTTACTTGACTCTTTTATAGAGGTAACGGCCAGAGTGTCTTCGCTTATTGAAATACTTTTACTGAATTCATCGTCTTCATCTGCATTCGAAGCTTTTACGAAGGCTTCCTGGTTCCAAATTTCGCCTGTCCGTTTATAGATATAAACCGCTCCAGAAAATTGAAGGTCATTGCTAACCGGGGTATCTTCACCGTTAGTGATTATTGTCTGATCGCTTGATTCCCACCCTGTTCCGACGGCCAGCGTATTATCATAAAGAGAGAGACTCTTTCCAAAACTATCGTATTCTTCAGCATTTGAAGCTTTGATGTAGGCCTCTTGTTCCCAGTCATCTCCTGTTTTCCTGTAAACATAAACCGCACCTGAACCATATAAAGAATTATCAGAAGGAGATGTAGGACCATTTGTTATTTCTGTTTGATTACCTGACTCGTCTGGCGCCGAGACTGCCAGCGTGTCTTCATAAAGGGCAACAGAGTTTCCAAAATGATTATAATCTTGACTATTTGATGCCTTTATATAGGCTTCTTGTTCCCAGTTTAATCCCTTTCGGCGGTAGAGGAAAACGGCTCCGGATTCGGGGGCAGAGGTGTCATAACTGGCCGTGGGCCCGTTTGTGATGATGTTCTGGTTACTTTCTTCTCTAGGAGAGCCTATTGCAAGGAGGTCATTATGAATCGAGAGCGATTCTAAATAAGTCCAAGGCAAGGAGTTCGAAGTTTTGATATAGGCTTCCTGATACCAGCCAGTGAATACATAGTTAATTTCATCATTAGAATTTAGGACCAGGCTTGTTCTTCCATCCAGGGCCTGCACTGAATCTTGAAGAAGGCTAGGTGCAATTGTTCCAAAACCCTCAACCGAATCAACGGTTAATTTGAAAGTCTGAGCGTCCCCGCAACTTTCTAGTGACCAGGACAAGCTAGTACTTCCGCCTGTTCCGGAGTTAGTAAGGTCTGAGACAGTAAAACTATTCTCGTCAATGGGGGTAGAGAAGCGGATCTTGTATGAGAAACCAAAAGCATCTACTGGCTCATTTGGAGCTGTGAAATCACATACTCCAACAGTTTCAGTAGTCGCCCGTTCGATCGTAGTCGAAAAAAGATCAGGTAAGGGGCTAGACGTATTTGAAGAGGGAGGATCTACTTGGAATTCAATTTTGTTACATGATGAAAAGAGTAGAAGTGGGCCTAAAAACCACAACAGGCATTCGTTCAGGAATTTAATTTTCCAACCCTTTAAACTCATTATTTATTTATCGGGTGGTTTTATAATGAAATTAAGGACCTATAGGTAAAACTTTCGGTAGTTTGGATTTTTCTGCCCGTTCTAAAGCTTCTTTTTTAACTGTTTCTTCAGTTTTGAAGCTTAAGACATGAGAAATATACCTATTGATTCCTATTGGTGGTGGAGCGAAATAGTAAGATGTTAATTTGGTTGAAACACATTCGGCCATCATTGAATCATTGAAATCATTCTTAGTAATTCGCGCAGAAGATATTTCACCATCCTCCTCGATTTTAAAAAGCACAGTTAATGATCCTTCCTTTATAGTCGGATTTTTTGACAGAAGATCTAGGTAGCATTGCTGGATTTCTTTTGCGTTTTCTCGGATAGTTTTTATCACCACTTGTTCTTTATACTCTTTGGCAAACTTTGCCTCTTCAGAGGCTGCCAAAACATTCCTTGGAGGCTGTGATTGTCTTTGTCCGATTAAAATTCCTGCGAGGATTCCAACCACACAAATTAAAATCGATATTATGATGGCTTTACTATCAACTTTAATAAATACCTCCAGGCTTTTGTATGTCTCTATTTTATCTAAAACATCTTATCTTAGAAAGGAGCATTATTTGGGTTCCAGGTAAGACCCAATCCAAGGGCCATATTTTGAAGAGTAATTTCAGCATCCGGACCGCCATTTTCAATTTCTGGACGCGTATAGAAACGTTCATACATCAGATAAAAATCAACCCACCATTTCGCATTTAAGCGGTAGTTAATGGCAGGTCTTAAATTAACTGAGGGTGTAAAATCAAAGGCCGTTGGCATCTGGAGGTGTGAGCTTAATTCAAGATTCAATTTTTCTGTCAAATGCCGACGAAATAAGTAACGGGCGCTCAAGAATCCAGCAGTGTAATCACCTTGGAGGGTGGAGTCGAGTTGGAAACTATATTGCAGGAGGTAATGGTACCCTAGATAGAACTGCTGATG